>JBDSNC010000261.1:0-32788 GCA_039915545.1 Luteolibacter sp. | reverse complement strand
GCCGAGGCCGCCGGTGCCGCCATTTCCGCCGAGACCGACGGCGATTCCGGCACCGCCGATGCCGGAGCCGGACAGGGAGCCGGAGACGTTGAATCCGCCATTTCCGCCGCCGCCGCCGACGGATTGGACGAGGATGCCGGTGGAATCCGTGGCGTAATGGGCGGGGATGATCGCGCCGGTGACGGGATCCACCGAGGCGGCTAGAAGGACGCTGGAGGTGGTGACTTGGGACTGGAGGCGGGCGTAAACGTCTTTTCCGATGCCGCCGGTGCCGCCGGATCCGCCGAGTCCGACGGAAATCGCACCGCTGCCGCCGCCACCGCCGGCGAGGCTGGCGGAGACGTTGAAGCCGCCGTTGCCGCCGCCGCCGCCGAGGGATTGGGCGACGATGCCGGTGGAGTTGGAGCCTTGGGTGATGACGGTGCCGCTGGTGTTGAGGGTCACGGCGCGGTCGATTCCGTCCTGGCCGCCATTTCCTGCGATGCCGCCGCTGCCACCGAGCCCGACAGTGACCGCGCCGCTGCCGGCACCACTGACGGCGAGGGCACCTGAAACGTTGAATCCGCCGTTTCCGCCACCGCCGCCGACGGATTGGGCGAGAACGCCGATGGAGCTGTCGAGAAGGGTGTCGAAATTGCCGTTTGCGGTGGCGTTGACCACTCCGCCATTGCCACCGCCGAGGCCTGCGCCGCCGAGGCCGATGGCCACCGAACCGCTGCCGCCGGCCGAGCCGGAAAGGGCGCCGGAGACATTGAAGCCGCCATTTCCGCCGCCGCCGCCGATCGATTGGGCGACGACTGCCGAGGAATTTTTGCCGGAGGTGCTGACGTCGTTGTTAACGGTGAGATTGACCGTGCCGCCGATGCCGCCCGCGCCGCCGCTGCCGCCGAGACCGACGGCGATTGCACCGCCGCCGCCACCCGAGCCGGAGCCGACGCCGGAGACATTGAAGCCGCCATTGCCGCCGCCGCCGCCGATGGATTGGGCGAGCACGCCGAGCGAGTTGTTGCCCTGGGTGGTGATTTTTCCAATGGAAGAGGCTGCGGTGACGAGGCCCGCGTTGTTTCCTGCACCGGCGGTTCCGCCGAGGCCGATGCCGACCGCGCCGGAACCGACACCTGCTCCCGCGATTCCGGCGGAAACATTGTAGCCGCCGTTGCCGCCGCCGCCGCCGATGGATTGGGCGATGAAGCCGCTGGAGCTGTCGCCTTGGGTCCACAGATTTCCGGTGGATGAGGCGTTGACCGTGCCGCCGATGCCGCCGGATCCGCCCGAGCCGCCGAGGCCGACGGAAACCGCGACGCTGCCGGTGCCACCGATGGCGGCACCTGCGGAAATGTTGAATCCGCCATTTCCGCCGCCGCCGCCGACGGATTGCACGAGGATGGCACCGGAGTTGTGACCGTAGTGGGCGGGGATGATGTCGCCGGTGATGGGGTCGATGGATTGGGGAATGAGGACGCTGGAGGTGAGTACGTCGGATTGCAGATCGGCGCGGACGGAGCCGCCATTGCCGCCGCCGCCAGCGGTGCCACCGAGGCCGACGTTGATGCTGCCAGCGCCGATTCCACCACCGGCGAGGCCTCCGGCGATGGAGTAACCGCCATTTCCGCCGCCGCCGCCGACGGACTGGACGATGATGCCGGTGGAGTTGTCGCCCTTGGTGGTGACGAGGCCGGAGCGGGTCGCGGCCAAAACATCGCCGCCCACGCTGCCAGCACCCGCCGAACCGCCAACTCCGACGGAGATGGATGCGGCAATGCCGGCTGATCCGGAAAGGGAGGCTGCGATGGAGCCGCCGCCGTTGCCGCCGCCGCCGCCGACGGATTGGATAATGAGGCCGGAAGAATTGGATTTTTCCGTGGTGATGCTGCCTTGGAAACCGACGGAAACCTTGCCGCCCGCGCCGCCGCCCGCGCCTGCTCCACCCACGCCGACCGCGACCGATGCGCTGCCGAGAAGTCCGGTGCTGGCCGATCCGGCAACCGCGAGGCCGCCATTTCCGCCGCCGCCGCCGACGGACTGGGCGAGGAAGCCGGTCGAGCGCTCGCCGGAGGTGATGATGCTGCCGTTGAAACCAACGCCGGTCAGGGTGCCGAAGGAGTTGAAGGTGCCGACATTGACGGTTCCGCCTGTTCCCGCGCTGCCGCCTGCGCCACCGACCGAGACGCTGAGCGATCCGGAAACCGGGCCACTTGCGGCCGCTGCTGCGATGGAGTAACCGCCGTTTCCACCGCCGCCGCCGACGGATTGGATCATGGCTCCGGCTGAGTCATCGCCGTTGGTATCGATGATGCTGATTCCGCCCGTTCCACGGGAAAGCGTGACGGTTCCACCTGCGCCGCCGAAGCCACCCTGGCCGCCGATGGCGACCGAGACAGCGGCTCCAGCGCCGACGGAGACTTGGATTGCTCCGCCGCCGGTGCCGCCACCGCCGCCGACGGATTGGGCGAAAAGGCCGGTGGAGCGATCGCCGCTGGTGATGATGGAGGACGCGGTGTCGGCGTCCTTGCCCTGAAGGGTGATGTCCACGTTGCCGCCTGCGCCACCGGTGCTGCCTTTTCCGCCAACTGCGACACCGGCGAAGAGCCCGACCGAGCCGGAGCTGCCGCCATTGCCACCGCCGCCGCCCACGGACTGGGCGAGGATGCCCCAGGCGTCGTCGCCTCCAGTCGTGATATTTCCGCCATTTTTCACCGTGACCGTGGAGCTGAAACCGCCGCCCGCGCCGCTGCCGCCGACGGAAACCACGCCGCCGGAATTTCCTCCATCGCCGCCACCGCCGCCGATACTTTGGGCGACGATGCCGCGGGCGAAATCCTTGGTGGTGGAAATGGTGCCGTAGTTTTCGACCGTCACCGCACCGCCGTTGCCGGCCTTGCTGCCGCTACCACCGACGGCGATGAGACCTCCGGCGTCTGATCCGCTGCCGCCGCTGCCGCCGACGGATTGGGCGAAGATGCCGTCCGAGCGGAGGCCTGAGGTGTTGATGATGCCGGAGATGGAATTGGTCACATTGACGGTGCTGGAACTGCCGCCGTTGGAGCCTGAGCCACCGAGGGCGATCAGACCTCCGGCACTGCCGCCGGAACCGCCGCCGCCGCCGATGCTTTGGGCGAAAACACCGCGGGAATCATTTCCGGTGGTCGTGATGCCGCCGGAGTTCGTGATGGAAACGGTGCCGCCGTTGCCGCCGTTGTCGGGGCTGCCGTTGAGGGAGAGCAGGAGATTTCCTGAAGTGCCGGAAGACCCGCCGGTGCCGCCGATGCTTTGGCCGAGGATGCCGTGGGCTAAATTTCCCGAGGTCTGGATGGTGCCGGTGTTGTTGATGGAAATCGCACCGCCGCTGCCGCCGAAACCGCCGGAACCGCTCTGGCCGACGAGTCCCCATTGGCTGCCGCCAGTGCCGCCGTTGCCGCTCACGCTGAGGCCGTAAATGCCGAAAGCGCCGTTTCCGGAGGTGATGATGTTGCCGTTGTTGGTGATGGAAACGCTGCCGCCATCACTCGAATGGCCGCCGGTGCCGCCGCCGGGTGCGGCGAATCCGCCGCCGCCGCTGCCTGCCGCGCCGCTGCGGCTGTAGCCGTAGATGCCGTGGTTGTTATCGCCGGAGGTGGCGACCTGGATTCCGGTGGCGTTGGTCACGTTGACCGTGCCGCCCGCGCCGCCGTTGCCGCCGTCGCGGCCACTCCAGAACGACAGGTAGGAACCGCCGCCGTTGCCGCCATTTCCGCCAATGCTGCCGGCTTCGATGCCGATTTTGGTGGCGGTGATGTTCTGGGTGTTATTGACGGTCACCGTGGGACCGGTCGCCCCCGCGCCACCGGAAGTCGGCGGCACCACGAGGGCTCCGGGGCGGCCACCCGATCCACCTTGGCCGGTCTGCACGTTGCGCACGCCATCGGCTCCGTTGACGATCACCGGCGGCGTGATGCTGCCGGGAGTTTCCGCACCGAAAAAGTTCGCCTGATAGACCGAGAGTGACGGGGCATACGAAAAGCTGGCGGTGGGGGCGGTTGGATCGCTCTGAAGCCGCAATGTCACCAGCTTGGTCGCGGCATCCGTGGTTACGATGATAAAGGCAAGAGGCGGAGAATCGTTGTTATAGATGACGTCGCCCACCTTGTTCCGAATGAGGATCACGTTGCTATCGGCGGTCTTCACGAATGCAAGTGCCGGAGTGCCGGGGGCCGCATCAGGGTCGAGAACCAGCTCGGTGATGGACGTTTCCAAACCGGTGACGACATTTAGGACGATATCGCCCACTTTTGAAGTGGCCGTCGGGGCGGAAGCGGCGGCGGAGGCTTGTGCTGTCAGCGCGAGAGGCAGAAAAACGGACCACAGAATCGCCGGTGTCCGGACCGACCATGAGGACAGGAAAGAAGCTTGGAAGACGGCTTGGAAGCCACGTGGGAACGATTTCTTTTTCATTTGGGTGGGGAGGGGCGCTGCCGAAAACAGGAGCGCTGGGTGGACGGTTGAGATTTGGGGAGGGTCTGAAGGTGGGGATTTTTTAGAAACCGCCCAATTCAACAGGAGATAAACGTCAGGAAACGAGTATCCCCGACCATCTTTATCAGCGCCTTCAAGTCAAGGTCATATAACAGATCGTGCAAACCGCGCTAAATACGGAAGTTATGGCGGATCTGTTCGGATAGAACGGATGGTCACAAAACCCTACGAGCGGTTTTTCCATGGGTGATCGCGTGAGAAATCGGGGCGATTTTCACGAGTTCTCATTTCTCCGCATCCCACCGCTTGCCCTTGGCGATCCGCCGGCGCTAGGCTGCTGCCGCCCGATGTCCGAATCCTTCGTCCACCTTCACCTTCACACTGAATTTTCCCTGCTCGACGGCATGATCCGCACCAAGGATCTGGCCAAACGCGCCGCCGATCTCGGCATGCCCGCCGTGGCGATCACCGACCACGGCAACCTCTACGGCGCCATCGAATTTTACCAGAGCTGCAAGAAGGCGGGCGTGAAACCGATTTTCGGCTGCGAAATCTATCTCGCGCCGTTTTCGATGGAGGACAAGAAGGAGGTCGTCGGCCGGAAACGGGAGACCCACCTGACGCTGCTGGCGGAAACCAACGAGGGCTGGACCAATCTCAGCAAGCTGGTGACGAAGGGTCACCTCGAAGGGCTCTACTACGGCCACCCGCGGGTCGATCGCGAGGCGCTGCGGCAGTATTCGAAAGGCGTCATCTGCCTCACCGGTTGTATTTCCGGCCCGGTCAACGAGTGGATTCTAGCAGGCGACGAGGACAAGGCCCGCGAGACGATGGCGGAACTCGTCGACATCTACGGCAGGGAAAACGTCTATGTGGAAATCCACAACCACGGCCTCGAACCGCAGCGGCGCGTCACTCCGACGTTGTTGAAATTTGCGAAGGAGTTCGGCCTGAAGCCGGTGGCGGCGAATGACGTGCATTTCCTGAACCGCGAGGATCACGAGGCGCACGACGTCATGATCTGCATCGGTGGCGGGCATCTGATCATCGATGAAAACCGTGCGCGCTACACGCCGGAGGTTCATTTCAAAACGGCGGAGGAAATGCGCGCGCTGTTCGAGGATGTTCCGGGTGCTTGCGACGCGACGCTGGAAATCGCCGAGCGATGCAACGTCACCATCAAGCTGGATTCCACTTCATCGGAAAAGTATCCGCAGTTCGGCACGCCCGATGGCAGCCCGCGCGAGGAATACCTGATGAAGGTCTGCCGCGACGGACTGGTGAAACGCTACGGCGTGGAAAAGGCCGAGTCCGAGGAAATCGCGACGCGTCTGAAATACGAGGTGGATATCATCAATCAACTCGGGTTCGCATCGTACTTCCTCATCACCGCCGATTTCATCCAGTGGGCGCGGGATAACAACATCCCGGTCGGTCCCGGCCGGGGATCGGCGGCGGGTTCGCTCGCCTCCTACGCCATGGGCATCACGGACATCTGCCCGATGCGTTTCGGGCTGCTGTTCGAACGGTTCCTCAATCCGGAACGTGTCAGTCCCCCCGACGTTGATATCGACTTCTGTCAGAGCCGCCGGGTGGAGGTCATCGACTACGTTAGAAAGAAGTACGGCGAGCGCAGTGTTTCCCACATCATCACCTACGGCACGATGGGTGCGAAGAGCGTGCTGCGCGACGTTTCCCGGGTGATGGGGATTTCCTACGGTGAGGCTGATAGGATCGCCAAGATGATCGAGCCGAAACCGGGCGTCACCCTCAGGAGCGAGTGGGACAGCAAGCCGGAGCTGAAGGAACTCATCGAAAGCAGCTCGACCTATCGGGATCTCTGGAACTACGCGCTCAAGCTGGAAGGCATCAACCGCAACGTCGGTGTGCACGCGGCGGGTGTCGTGATCGGCGATCGGCCGCTGGACGAACACGTTCCTCTCACCCGCGGTAACGAAGGTGAAGTCGTCACGCAGTATGACATGGGCGCGATCACGGAAGTCGGCCTGCTGAAGATGGACTTCCTCGGCTTGAAGAACTTGACGGTCATCCAGGACGCGGTGGAACACATTCGCAAACACACGCCGGACTTCGCGATTGAAAAGGTTTCGCTCGATGACCAGGAAACCTTCAAGATCCTCAACCGAGGCGAGACGATGGGCGTGTTCCAGTTGGAATCCGGCGGCATGGTCGAAACCTGCCGCAAGTACGACATCAACAGCATCGACGACATCATCGACCTTATCGCCGTCTATCGGCCGGGTGCGATGCAGTTCATCGACCAGATGCTCGACGTCAAGAAGGGCAAGAAGCCGTTCTACGAGCACCCGCTGCTCGAAGAAGTCTGCGGCAAGACCTACGGTGTAATGATCTATCAGGAGCAGGTCCAGAACGCCGCCAAGCTCCTCGCCGGCTATACGCTCGGCGGTGCCGACCTTCTCCGCCGCGCGATGGGCAAGAAGGACCCGAAGAAGATGGCCGAGGAGCGTGGCAAATTCGTCGAAGGTGCGCTGAGGACCAACGGCATCGGGGAAAAGCTCGCGAACCAGATTTTCGAAAAGATCGAGATGTTCGCCGGTTACGGATTCAACAAATCCCACTCCGCGTGTTACGGCCACATTTCCTACTGGACGGCCTATCTGAAGGCTAACCACCCGGTGGAATTCCTCGCCGGACTGCTCTCCAACGAAATTCACAACACCGACAAGATCGGCGTGTTTGTTTCCGAGTGCCATCGGATGAGCATCGAGATCCTTCCGCCGGATTTGAATTCATCCCAACTCCGTTTCGCACCGGAAACCACGCCGACCGGAAGCAAAGGCGTGCGTTACGGTCTCGCCGCGATCAAGAACTGCGGTGAAGGTGCCATGGCCGTCGCCATCGCGGAACGGGAGAAAAACGGCAAATTCACGTCGCTCGACGACTTTTCGTCACGCCTCGATTCGAAGGTCGTGAACAAGCGCATTTTGGAAAACCTCGTCAAAGCCGGTGCGCTTGATTGGACCGGAGAAACGCGCGCGGCCATGTTTGCCAGACTGGAACAGGTCGTGGCTTCGGCGTCTTCCGCGCAGAAGGACCGTGCTTCCGGCCAGGTCTCGATGTTCGACTCCATCGAGTTCGCGCCGCCCGCGCCGGTGGAGAAGAAGCGCCGCAGCGAGGCCGCCATCGAAGAGTGGACGAAGGACGAGCGGCTGGCACATGAGAAGGAGCTGCTAGGGTTCTACGTCACCGGTCACCCGCTCGACAAATTCCGCAAGGTCATCGATTCGGACCGCTACCGCCGCCTTGGTCTGGTGGATGATCTGGATCTGGCGAACCCCCGCGACCGCTATCCGTTTGCGGGAATGGTTCGCAGTCTGGAATCGAAAATCACCAAAACCGGCAAGCCCTTCGGCGTTCTTGTGATGGAGGATTTCACCGGCAGCAGTGAAATCATGCTCTGGGGCGAAACCTTCGTGCCCGCCCGCGATGCCGGGTTGTTGGAAGTCGGCAAAATCATCAAAATCAAATGCGCCGTGCAAGTGGACGACCGCACTGGCGGCCGGCGCCTCACCGGCTATGAACTCGGCGAGCTGAAGCAGAAGCGCGTGGCGGCGAACAACAAGGGCCCGCTCGAACTGATGCTCTGGACCACTCGTCACAGCGAGCGCGATTTGAATGAAATCCTCTCGGCGCTGAAATCCCACCCGGGCACGACGCCGGTTCTGCTGCATTTCCAGAACAGCGCGGGGCGCCGGATCACGGTCGAGGCGAACGAGTCGTTCAACGTGAAGCGCAACGAGGCCTTGGAAGACGAACTGGACCGCTGGTTGGAGGAGTGAATATTTCTCCGGCGTTGGGGCGGTCTTGCTTCGATAAACTCCCTTGCGTCGGGGCAAGCGAATCGTCATCTTGAACGGGATTGTTCCGGCAATATCCGTTCCGTCGTTCCTGTTTTCCAAACCGGTCATTTGGAACATATTTTCAAATCCATCCTGATGAACGCGAGGTGTCTGGCAACGGTTTTTGTCACTTCAGCACTGCTGTCTGAAGTCGCCGCAGCGCAATCAGCACCTGAGATTTCCTTCTCACCCATCGGAGTCACCGTTGCCTCCGGCCAGGGTGTCACTTTCGGCGTGGCGGCCAGCGGCGGAACGCTCCAATACCAGTGGCAGAAAGACGGGGTGGATCTGACCGGCCAGACCGCTTTTTTGCTGAATCTCGGCAACTGCACGTCCACCGATGCCGGGGTTTACCGGGTTCTTGTCAGCAATACGACCGGAACCGCCCAAAGCGAATCTGCGACCCTCTCCATACTGGCGAACGTCGCATGGCAGGACAATCTCTCCACTGACCCGACGCTCAACGGTTGGACCCAGCATCAGTATCTGAACCTCGGCGGCTACTCGTGGCAGGAGAACCGTACCACCTTCACGATCTCCAACAGTGCTCCGAATGACTCGGAACTCTATCGAAAGATCACCGGGTTGCTGCCGAACCACGGCTATCGATTCCACGCCTGGGTCAGAGGTCAGTCGATTTCCCAAGGCGGCGTTGGCGCGAATATCTGCCAGTGGAACACATGGACGCATTCGGATTCCCTTTCCGGCACTTTCGATTGGAAAAAACTCACCCTGACGCTGACGACCGACTCGTTAGGTGCTGTGGACGTTGACTGCCGGCTGGGCTTCTGGGGGAGCACGGTTTCAGGAACGGCGATATTTGCGAACCTCGCCTTGGAAGATATTTCTCCCGTCGCGGTTCCGGTTAGGCCTGTGGTCCGGATTGCGTATATCATTCCCTCGAACCGAAGCGCACAGGCCAACGGGGTATCGAATCTACAGAAGATCATCCCCCAATGGCAGGCGTGGTATCGCGATCAGATGGAAAGGTATGGATTCGGACAGAAGACATTTGAGTTCGAAACCGAGGCCGATGGTCTGACGCCAAAGGTTTATGTGGTGAATGTTTCCGCCACCGACTCCGCCTTGCGGGGGACTGGCAATTACGACGAATACAATCAGACGAGCGCCGCCGCCATCTCCGCCGGAATTCCCGTGAATGCGGCCAAACAGATCTGGCTGCTCATCCCTGAAGCCCATTCGATGTTGGCGGACGGCTCGCTGACCGGCGGCGTTTTCCTGGGAGGCGGAGGTGGTTCCGGCAACGATGGCGGCACCGCTGTGGTGGACAGCACCGCTCTGGCCCGCATGGATCCTTCCCTCCAGACGAATGAGACGGCTTACGACGGAGCGGTTTGGCCCGCCATCGGGCCCTATCCGATGAAAAACGCCACAACCTTCGTGTGGTTTGAAGGCAATACCTACAGCAGCGTCAGCTCTTCAGCGCAAGGAGGCGCATTGCATGAACTATCCCACGCGTTTGGTTTGTTTCACGACTATCGAAATGATGGGAATTTCAACGGAAATCTGATGTACAACGGATTCAGGGGCTTTCGTGGAGATTTTCACCCGGCTCAGTTTCCCGGCGATCATGTAAGCCTTTCCTACGCCGCCGCGCTCGCGCTGAACACCAGCCGCTATTTCAACCCAGGCAAAACCTACACGGATGATTCCCCGCCGGACGTGGTCGTCACCGCCGCAGCGGCCCAAGGTCCGGCCGGGGGGCTCGTCCAGATCAGCTTCACCGCCACGGACAGCGGTGGATTGGCCAGCGCTCTATTGCACTACGACACGGGCAACGAGATTGTGGGTGAAATGACCCTCGATGGCACGGCGGCCACGGCTTCCTTCTCCACACCGTATTTTCATCCGGGGCAAACCAATGCCTTCGGCCTTTCCGTCTACGACAAATCTGGAAACAAGCGTGACACGTCATTCACCATCGCCGTTTCCCAAGTCACGGCACAAGCTCCGCAACTCTATCTGATCGTCACACCTCCGTCCGCGGCGGTGGGCAATGCGGTTTTGCTCGATGCCTCACGATCCACGGCATCTGGCGGAAACCTGCAGGTCCAATGGGACTTGAATGGCGACGGAATTTACGACACTCCGCTTTCTGCTGATCTGGCAACCACTGTCCGGTTCCCGACTCCAGGTTCATACCTGCTGCGGGCGCGTGCCGTGGACGGAACGGGAAATTCGACCGTCGCCACTTTCATGGACCTGCGGATTTACCAACCTTCGTTGAAAATCGATCTGGTTGGCCAAATTGCCCGGCTTTCGTGGCCCGTTTGGATGGCGGGATTCGGTCTGCAGGCCGGCGATACGCTCCCATCCGCTTGGACATCGATCGGGACTCCCGCCAGCGTATCCGGAATGTCCAACAGCGTGGAGGTTCCAATGATGGGAGTTCCCCGCAAATTCTTCCGTTTGGTCCGCCCCTGAAGCACGGCGTGGTTGCGAATTGGGACGGAAGGAATCTTTTGCGCCGGAATTTTTTGCTGCTAAGGTGCGCCATGCTTCACCGAATCATCGTCCCCGCCATGATCATGGCTGCCAACGCCTACGCCGCCGACCTCACTGAAATCCCGTTCGCCGACGCGTCGGGGAAACAAACCTCGCTCAAGGCTTACGCCGGAAAAGTGGTGTTGGTCGTGAACGTCGCCTCAAAATGCGGGCTGACACCGCAGTACGACGCTCTGGAGAAACTTTACAAGGCGCACAAGGATCAGGATTTCGTGGTGCTCGGGTTTCCCTGCAATGACTTCGGAGGCCAGGAGCCGGGAACGATTGAGGAGATCCAGAAATTCTGCAAAGCGAGCTACGATGTGACGTTCCCGATCATGGGGAAACTCAGCGTGAAGGGCGCGGAGCAGCACAAACTCTACGAAGCGCTGACCGGAAAAGACGGCGCGTTCCCTGGCGACGTGCGCTGGAATTTTGGGAAATTCCTGATCGGCAAGGACGGCAAGCCGATCGCCCGCTTCGAGCCGAAGACGACACCCGACAGCCCGGAGGTCACGCAAGCGGTGGAAAAGGCCATCGCACAGCCGAAGTCTTGAGCTGCTAGCCGCCCAGCTTTTCATCCAAAGCGGCAAGGGTCTCCGCAGCCAGCACGGAGTTTGCGGAATCCTTCCAGCCGACCGGAGGCCCGGGGAGCGTCACCCAGCTGCGGCAGCCGCCGTGGCTTTTTTGATAGGGAAACTCCCATGGCTCGCCGAGTTTACGGACGTTGACTAGGGCGACGTGGATGCTGCCGGACGCCATGCCCTTGCCTTCCCAATCGAAACGATCGCGCACGGTTTGTTCGGAATAAATATGATAGGGCGCGAGCGCGGCGATCTTTTCCCAATCGGTCAGGGTGATCGCCCACAGAGCCTCGGCGTGGTGGGTGATGCGGATGATGTCGCCGGGCTGCCACTCGGGCATAACCTTCACCCCGCCTTCGCGGATCTGCTCCGCGGTGGTGTGGAAGCGGGTGGGGAAGAGGAAAAAGGATTCGTGGGCGAAGGAGAATCCCTGCCGCCCTTCATGAATACCGCCCTTGCGGAGGATGATCGATTGGCGGCCGCTGGCGAGTGCGTCGCAGACGACCTGCCATTCCTTGAAGCCGATGGGTTCCATTTTAATGATCAGCCCAGATCGTCCGCAGTGACGGAGGTTTGCTCGCGCGATCCGAGGATGCGTGCTTGGAGAACCACGCGCTCCGGCGTGGAATCGAAGCGGTAACTGTGGCAGTTCGGACAGAGCGCGGCTCCGCTGCCGACGATCGAGTCACATCCCTCGCAGACTTTGTAGCCTGAAGGATTGCTGGCGATTTTCGCAGCGGCGGCGGCGCGGTTTGGAGGAGGTGGGTCTGACATGGCGGTATGAAAAAAGCGGCACCGGTGAACCGGTCCGCTTGTTTCGTTGATTTTCAGGAAACTGGCTGACTGGCCAATCAAGCGATGGCGGCGATCGCCTTCGCTGTCTTGCTCTTCAAGTTAGCAGCTTTGTTCGGGTGAATCAAGTTGCGCTTGGCGGCTTTGTCAGCAACGGAGGAGAAAGCGTTGCTCGCGGCGGTTGCGGCGGCTTTGTCACCGGAAGCGATGGCGGTGAGAACCTTCTTGCGGAGGGTCTTGATACGGCTCTTTTCAGCGCGGTTGCGTTCAGTGCGAACGACGGTTTGACGGGCGCGCTTGATGGAAGATTTGTGATTGGCCATGATGGTAGTGTGGGAAAAATCAGTTGCCTGAAGGCGGGCGGGGGAAAATAGGAATTAAGGCGCTGGTGTCAAGCTCGTGTTTCAAGGAATCACGAGTCATGCGGAAATCCGCCGGATTTTCCGTTCATCGCGGTGGCTGAGCCGCTGGTTTTGGTCTGGATCGAGCCACGGATGACAAAAACATCGGCCCCGGTGCCGACACGGTTGTAGAGATCGGCGACGTCCTTGCTGCCCATGCGGATGCAGCCGAAGGAGGCGGGGGAGCCCAAGCGGCGCTCCTCAGGGGTGCCGTGGATGTAAATGGTGCGGCGGAAAGCGTTCTGGTTGCGGGACTCGGTGCCGGTCAGCCACATGATTCGGGTGACGACGGGATCGCGGCCCGGAGCGTCCGGTCTGATCACCTCACCGGTGGGGCGGCGGTTCTTGAAAACGCTGCCGATCGGGGCGTTGCCACCGATTTTCTTGGCGATCTGCATGCGGCCGAGCGGCGTGCAGTTGCTGTTGGGGCGGTCACCGACGCCGAATTTCGAGGTCGAGATTTTATAAGCTTTCACCGGAGTGCCGTCACGGACCAGGAGCAGTTTCTGGTCGGTCACGCTGACGATCATCTTGTTATGGTCGTCCTTGCCGTAGCTGAGGAGGGAATCGGATCCGCAGCTAGTGAGCCCGACTGCGGCGAGCAGTCCCAGCGAGGCGGTTAGGAGGAGGCGCGGGAGTGGGAATCCTGTCATGGTTCGATCATGGAGCTTTGCGATTCACGATCTTTACAGTTGGTTCCGAAGCGCCGGATGGCAGCAGGCGAACCAAAGAAGATAAGGATGTATAAAAGAATCCGACCGGAAATGGAAGCAAAAGAATTGCGGAGGCCCAACGAGCCTCGGCGGCTGCGGCGACAACGATGAACAGGAAGAAGAATCCGAACAGCAGCTCGACGAAGGGTGTGAGCGTTTTCATCGCCTTGTAGCTGCTTTTTTTCCAATCACTGCGCTTGGCCTGGCCGATGCCGTATTTCGGCGTGCGGATGAAGGCGGTCTGGTGGTTGAAGAGGGCTTCAAGCACGGCCTTGGCATTGCTGATGGACATCCCGATGCCGAGCGCAAGAAGCAGTGGCAGGTAAGGGATTTCCTTCCACCATGAGCCGGGGCGGAGGGCCTTTTGGGAAACCATGTAGAAAACGATCACCGAAACCGAAGAGAAGAAGAAGATCGGGACGTTGATGATGTAGTAGGTGAATTTTCCGAAATCCGGCTGCCATTGCTGGTTCGGATAGATCAGGAAACAGAGGACGATCAGCAGCAGGTAGGCGAAATTCGAAGTGAGGTGGGCGGTGGCCTCCATCTTGATGAAGAGCGGCACATCGCTTTTCCAGATGGCGGGAAGAACCTTTTTGCAAACCTGGATGGAGCCCTTGGTCCAGCGGTGCTGCTGGCTCTTGAAGCCGTCCATGTCCACGGGCAGCTCGGCGGGGGTTTCCACATCGTTGAGGAAAATGAAGCGCCAGCCCTTGAGCTGGGCGCGGTAACTGAGATCCATGTCCTCGGTGAGGGTATCGTGTTCCCAGCCGCCGGCGTCGGCGATGCAGGATTTCCGCCAGATGCCGCCGGTGCCGTTGAAGGTGAAGAAGCGGCCGGAGCGGTTGCGGGCGGTTTGCTCGAGCTCGAGGTGCCCGTCGAGGAACATCGCCTGGATGCGGGTCAGCACGTTGTAGGTGCGGTTGAGGTGGCCCCAACGCGTCTGGATCATGCCGATCTTGTCATCGGAGAAATAGTGGATCGTCTTTTGGAGAAGATCGGGATTCGGGACGAAATCGGCGTCCAAAATGAGGAGATATTCGCCTTTTGCAAAGCGGGTTCCGTTTTCCAAAGCGCCCGCCTTGTAGCCGGTGCGGTCGGTGCGGTGGATGTGCTCGGCGTCGAATCCGCGGGCTTTCAGGCGCTCGATTCCCTCGTGGCAGATCCCCACGGTTTCGTCCGTGGAGTCGTCCAAAAGCTGGATCTGCATCTTGTCCTGCGGGTAATCCAGCGCGGAAACGGCGTCCAAAAGACGGTCCACCACGTGCATTTCATTGAAAACGGGGAGCTGGATGGTCACCAGCGGCAGGTCCTTGAAAAACTCCTTGGGCTCGGGATGGTTGCGGACGTGCTTGAGGTAGAGAAACACGATGGTCAGCCGATGGGAGCCGTAGCCCGCAAGACCGATGAGAACGAGGATATACGAGGCGTACCAAAGAGGCGATGACCAGTCCATGAGGATGAGAGAATCGGAGATTTGTGGAGGATGCGGGCCCTCGGAGATGAGGAAAGACAATGCCCGCCAGCCTGACAAATGACTTAGAATCAAGCGCCAGACGCCGCAGGCAAGCAGGAATGGAGCCGCGAGTCAAGCCTCAAGTCCGGGTGGGGTAACTACACCCCCTGCTGGAAAATCTTTCAGAAATCACCCGCGCCGCCGCTCGAGGAGGATCAGCATCATGAACGAAAGGAACAGATTCAGCTCCTCCCGCGGCGTCAGATTTCCGAGTTTTTCGATCCGGAAACGGCCTTCCCAAAACGCGGGCTCTTTGGTGATCCGCATGGCGGGCGTGCCGTCCGAGCGGCTGGCGAGGTAGCTGGGGTGGAAAAAGTAACCGCAGAAGATGCCAACGATCGGGATTTCCCCGAGCAATGAGTCGAACACCTTCGTCCACGGGTTTTCCTCGTGTATGGAGAAATCCGGAACGTTGTCGCCGGGGTTGAAGGTTTCGTAATGGGCTTTCCACAACGACCGCCACCCACGGCGGCCGACGCTGCCGATCTCGCCGCCTTGTGCATCCGTGGAAAAGTAGCGGGCGGACCAGTCGATCACCTTGTTCGCCTTGATCTCGGCGAGGCGGGTGCCTTGCGATTTGTCCGTCCAGATTTCAACATGCTCGCGGAATTTGAAAATCTTCTGCTTGGTATATAATATCGTGCGGCCGGTGGCGTCCGTCACCGTGGCTTGGCTGGCGAGGGCGAGGACTTTGAAGGAAAGCGTGAGCGGATACTGGATGCCTTGGAGCTGGCGGGAGATGTCGTCCGTCGCCGGAATCGAGGGAATCGGCGGCGGCGCGTAGGGGTTCGGAATATCCATGGCTGGGAAATAGTTCGGATTTCCGAAAAAGCCAAGCCCGCCGCGCATCCTTATTTCCGGGGCCTTCCAGCGAGGAAGAGCAAAACGTCGGTCTTCGAGACCACTCCGAGGAAAACCGAATTCACATCCGTCACAGGCAACCGCTCGGAGGTCGCGGTGGCGAAAAGATCCAGCGCCTCGGTCATCGACATTTCAGGACGTAGGCAGGGGTGGTCGTCCCTCATCACGTCCTGCGCGATCACGAACGATTCCAGCTCCGGCTGGTCGAGATAGGACTTGATGTCATGGAGGGCGATCGCTCCCCGGAAGCGGCCGTCATCGACGACGAGGAGGAAGTTATGCGTGCTGTGCAGGAAACTGGCGACGATTTCGCCGAAGGGGGCGACCCGTGAAACCGTCCCTGCGTCCGGTTGCATCAGATCGCCGATTTTCAACCTCGCGAGATGCTGGGCGACCGCCGCGGCGCCCTTTCGCGCCAGCGCATCCTTGTAGAGCGAGCGGGTTGTCAGCGAACGGCAGACGTAGTAACCCATCAGGCTGGCGAGCATCACCGGCATCAGGATCTGATAGTTCAGCGTCAGCTCGAACAGCATGATAATCGCCATCACCGGTGCGCCCGTTGCCGCCGCCAGAAAGGAACCCATTCCCACCAAGCCGAATGCGCCCGGTTCCAATCCCCAGTCGGGAAGCAAAGCCGAGGCGGCCACTCCGAACAGATAGCCGAGCGCCGCGCCCGTGAACAAGGTCGGCGTGAAAACCCCGCCCACCGCTCCGGAACCGAAAGTGGCCCCGGTGGCCACGACTTTAAACACCAGAATCACCGCCAGTACCTGCCATGCTCCCGGATAATGCAGGATGCTAAAAACCAGGCTGCGGCCGTTGCCAGCCACCTCCGGATGCACCACCGCCAGGAGTCCGACGATCAATCCGCCGAGTGCCAACCGTGCCCAATCCGGCAGTTTCAGTTTTCCAAACGCGACTTCGCTCCATTTGAGAAATCCCAGAAAAACCGGTGCCGCCGCGCCGCACAACACGCCAAGGATCAGATAGGGGATCAGCTCGACGTTCTGATGGAGCGTGAAAACCGGCGCGGCATAGATCGCATCGGCACCGAAGTGAGAACGCGTCGCCAAAGTCGCCACCACCGAGGAAACGACGAGCGGGCCGAACGCCTCCATCGCCAGTGATCCGAGGACGATTTCCGCCACGAAAAACGCCCCGGCGATGGGGGCGTTGTAGGCACTTGCGATTCCCGCCGCCGCTCCGCACGCCACGATCTGCCGCTTGCGGGCCAGCGGAAACTTCAGCCAACGCCCGATCACGGACGCCGCCAACGACGACAACAACACCAGCGGACCCTCCCGTCCGATGGATGCGCCGGTGGATGCCGAAAAACAGGCCGACACACACCGGACGAGACTGCTTCTGACGGATAGATTTCCGTCGCCCACCACCACCGCCTCCATGTAGTCCGTCGAGCTTTCCTGCCGTTTGATCCTGCTGCCGAAGAAAAGCACGAGTCCGGCCAGCAAGCCTCCTGCGAGCGGCACAAGGATCCTCCGCCACCAGGGCATGGCTGCGAAACTTGCAACAAATCCGAGATGATCATGACCTGTGAACAGCCCGTGCAGCCACTCCGTCGCCTCCTTGAAGCCGATGGACGCCCACGCGCCTATCAGCCCGATCAGCGCCGCCCACAACAAAGTGGCGCGTGTTTCATTTCCGAAAATCCGTTCGCCGAACCAGATCCGCAAGCGCACCAGGCGTCTGGTGGCCGCGCTGATCTGGGGAGGAATGGCGGTTGGCAGGTTCATCTCAAAAGTTCGCGGAACGTCGCCTCGTCTTCCGCCGCGAGCAAGGTTTCAAGAACACCGGGCTTTCTGAGCAACCGCGTCAGCTGTGCCACCGCCGCCAGATATCCGCTGATGCCGTGGGCCGGCACGCCGTAGAGAAAGACGAGTCGGACCGGCGCCTCCTCGGGACCGAACGGTACCGGCTCCTTGCAGCGCCCGATCGCGAGCACGATCTCCGAGACCGCCGCAGTCCTGGCGTGGGGCAGGGCCACTCCGTTTCCTAACAATGGTGGCTGCAGCTTCTGGCGCTCCAGCACGGCCTGCTCGAATTCTCCGGGATCGGACACCTCGGGCCGCTCCGCCAGCAAGCCGATCATCCGCCGGATCACTTCTTCCTCGGTCGACGCTTCCAGCTCGAGCAGCAGCGGTGCGTTTCCAAGAATTGCCGTTTCACCCATACGCCGGAGTCAACCAAGGGAGCGCTTCCCACGCGAAGGAAAAATGAATGCGCGTGTCACAACGATCAGATCTTCGGGTCAAATGCGAGGGCCGCAGCCTTCCCCTCCATTTCCTCCCGCAAACGGGAACACATCATGGTGCAGAGCTCGTTGACGATCGGATCCGCGATGTAGCAGACGGTCGTCAGCCCTTCCTTGCGCATGCCGATCATCCCCGTGTCGCGGAGTAGGGCGAGATGCTTGGAAACATTCGCTTGGCCGGAACCTGACGCTTCGACGAGCTGGCCGACCGTGTGCTCTCCTTGCATCAGCAGGTTGAGAAGGCGCAACCGCATCGGTTCGGAAAACGCCTTGAAGCGGCTGGCGATGAGTCCCAGAGCCAGTGGTGAAAGCAGTTTGGTGGTTTCGGATACCATTTTCGAAAATGAATTTGCTAAATCGCTATATGGCGATACAGTGATTGTATTCCTAAGGAAATCAAGCACCAATCTCGTCCACCGCCATGACAATCTCCGCTCAATCCATCCTTCCCGTCGATCTCAAAACCCTGCTGTCCACCGGCTGCTGCCTCATTGATGTGCGCGAGCCGGTCGAATACGCGGAAGAGCACATCGAAGGTTCGCAACTCATCCCTCTCGGCCAGATCGAGCGCCGGGCTTCGGAAATCGACCGCAGCCAGCCGCTGGTCATCACCTGCCGCAGCGGCAAGCGCGGGACGGATGCATTGAAAAAGCTACAGGCCTTGGGCTTCACCGGCGCGCGCAATCTCGAAGGCGGCGTGCTCGCCTGGAACGCCGCGGGACTCCCGGTGAGCAAGTCCGCTAAAAAGGTTTTTCCGCTCATGCAGCAGGTCCAGATCATCATCGGCCTCGGTGTTCTAACTGGTGTTATCCTTTCGCGCACGGTCGACCCGAACTGGGTGTTTCTCAGCGCCTTTTTCGGCGCGGGCCTCGTTTTCGCCGGTTCCACCGGCTGGTGCGGCCTCGCCATCCTGATGTCTAAAATGCCGTGGAACCGCGTGAACTGCCAATCGTGCTGCAACTCCGGAAACTGAAATATTCTATCAAGTCATGAAAATTCCATCACCGAAAACCATCGTTATCGTCGGCGGCGTTGCGGGCGGTGCTTCCTGCGCCACCCGCCTCCGCCGCATGGACGAATCTGCGGAAATCATCGTGATCGAACGCGGCCCGCACGCCTCCTTCGCCAACTGCGGGCTACCCTATCACATCGGTGGCATCATCGCCGAAGAGGACAAACTGCTGGTCGCCAAAGAGCCGCTTTTCAAGGAACGCTTCGGCATCGATTTACGAACGCGCCACGAAGTCATCGCCATTGATCGCGAGGCGCAAGAAGTCGAAATCCGCGATCTGTCAGAAGACCGGATCTATCGCCAGCGCTACGATGCGCTCGTCCTCGCACCCGGTGCCGCGCCGCTCCGGCCACCGCTGCCGGGGATCGATCTTCCCGGCATTTTCACCCTCCGCAACATCCCGGACACCCGCGCCATCAAGCAATGGATCGCCCAACGCTCTG
This sequence comes from Luteolibacter sp., assembly GCA_039915545.1. GTDB lineage: Bacteria > Verrucomicrobiota > Verrucomicrobiia > Verrucomicrobiales > Akkermansiaceae > Luteolibacter. The sequence goes on along the minus strand of JBDSNC010000261.1, from coordinate 13,356 downwards.
CGAAGACCGCGGTGATCGTCGGCGGCGGATTCATCGGGCTGGAAATGGCGGAAAATCTCAAGCACCTCGGACTCGAAGTGACCGTGGTGGAAATGCTGCCGCAGGTCATGCCGCCGATGGATCCGGAGATGGTCACACCCGTCCACGAGTTTCTAACATCGAAAGGCATCCGGCTCGCGCTGGGCACTGCCGTTTCCGGATTCGCGGAAGCAAACGGGCATCTCGAAGTCACGACGAAAGACGGCCCCGCCTACCCGGCGGACATCGTCATCCTCGCCATCGGCGTCCGTCCGGAAACCGCGCTCGCCAAGGCAGCCGGCCTGGCCCTCGGCGAGCGCGGCGGCATTCGTGTGGACGAACAGATGCGCACCAGCGATCCGAATATTTTTGCCGTCGGCGATGCCGTGGAAGTGAGAGATCGCGTTACCGGTGCGTGGACTTTGCTCGCCCTTGCCGGCCCCGCGAACCGCCAGGGCCGCATCGCTGCCGATGCCATCTGCGGCCTGCCCGCCGCATTTCACGGCACCCAAGGCACCGCCATCTGCGGCATCTTCGATCTCGCCGTCGCATCCACCGGAGCCAGCGAAAAAGTCCTCCAACGCGCGGGCATCACCGGTTACGAAAAAATCTATCTGCACGCCGGCCACCACGCCGGCTACTACCCCGGCGCGGAACGAATCCATCTCAAACTCATTTTCCGCACTTCCGACGGCTTGCTCCTCGGCGCTCAAGCCGTTGGCAAAGCAGGCGTGGACAAGCGCATTGATGTCATCGCCATGGCGATCCAGAAAGGCGCGACCATTTACGACCTCGAAGAAGCGGAACTCTGCTACGCGCCGCAATTCGGCACCGCAAAGGACGCGCTCAACTTCGCCGGAATGATCGCCGCCAACCACCTGCGCGGCGACGATCCGATCCTCCATTGGACCAGCCCCCAACTCGCCGATTACGATCTGTTGGACGTCCGCGATCCCGACGAATTCGCCGATGGCCACGCTCCCGGAGCAAGGAACCTTCCGCTCAATTCCCTGCGAAGCGCGCTCGGTGAAATTTCCAAAGACCGCCCGCTCGCCGTTTACTGCGCGGTCGGTGGCCGCGCCCACACCGCTGTCCGCCTGCTGCGCCAGCATGGCTTCAACGCTATGAATCTATCCGGCGGCTACACAACCTTCCTTCACACCCGGTAGAGACCAGCTCGCGGAGCGAAACGGAGCGCCGACTTCAGTCGGCCCGGCTCATGAATCGCGCGAACTGAAATGGTATCGAAGCGGCGGTTTCATGCTCGGGCTTAGCAGATGAGGCTTCGAGGATTTGCTTTTTGTCGGGGAGATCTGACGCCGCCGCGAGGCCGGCATCGAGAGCCGGGATAGGCGCAAGTGTCGCGCAAAATCCATAGATGGAGTCCACATGGGTTGCGCATCGCGTAAAATAGCGCTTGATCTTGAGGTATTAATTCATACCTTTGCTTCGTGACGCACCCATGGCTGCCAGCAAAACCACCATCGCCCCGCTGCCTGAGCATTGGCTCGCTGCGGTGATTCCCATCCTCGAACGCGGCGATCCGGCATCCATCCTGTGGACCGGCCGCGCCCAGCGCGAGATGGCTGATTTCCATGCACACCGACCATTCCGGAAAACTGCTCCAGGCCATCCGCGCCTTCTTGGAAAAGAAACCATGAATCCCGAAACCTACACCACCACCTTCGACGTCCACCTTCCCGCCACCAAGGACCAACCGGCCCGGTTTGTCGAAACCATCGAAGTCGAGGTCTTCCGCAGCTTCGGCGAGGAAATCCTGACGCCGGAATCCAGCGAGAAAATCGAGCGTATCAAGGCCCGCCACCTCGGCCTGATGACCGGTGCCGACATCAAGGCCATGCGCGAACGCCTGAAACTCCCGCAAAAACGACTCACCGCCCTGCTCCAGTGCGGCGAGAAAACGCTCTCGCATTGGGAAAACGGGCACGGACACCCCACCGGCCTCTCCAACACCATCCTTCGCCTGCTCGATGAGGGATTCATTTCCCCGGCTTCTCTGGAGGCGGTCCAAGAGCCCCGTAAAATCTGAGCAAGTATCCTGCGGCGGCCAACCAATCCAGAACCGAACATCCAACACCAAAAATACCGCAAAGGAGAAAAGCTCTTGAATACTGCTGATTTAAGCAGTATTCAAGAAACCAGTTCTTCCCGATGCGTGATCTCACACCAACCCAAACTAAGGTTCTCGACCTGATTCGGAATCGGACTCACAAGGATGGTCGGCCGCCGACCCATGACGAAATCGCTTCTCATTTTGGGTGGAAGAGCGCGTTTTCAGTCCGCCAGCACCTCTCACTCATCGAGAAAAAAGGTGCCCTGCTGAGAGAAAAGGGGAAAGCCCGGACCGTCCGTACAAGCCGATCTCAGGCGGATGTTGAGATCCCGTTGCTTGGCTCCATTCCGGCAGGCCCCTTCACAGAAGCGATCGAGACCTGCGGGGAATTACTGGCCATTCCAGAGGGTATGTTCCGCGGTAAGCGGCTTTTCGCTTTGCGGGTGGATGGAGACAGTATGAAGTGCGCAGGTATCCACCATGGTGACATCGCGGTGATCAACTACCAACCGGAGGTTCGGAATGGGGAGATTGCAGCGGTCCGCCATCGAGATGAATCCACCTTGAAGCGAGTTTACCGAACAGCCTCGGGATTATTGCTCAAAGCAGAAAATCCTGAATTCAAAGACATCCCCATCCCTGCCGACGAAGCCGAGGATTGCCAGGTTGTCGGTCGCCTTGTCGGAATTATTCGCCAAAAAATCTGATAAATGCCCACTCTCACACAGAAGGACGCTAGCAAGTTTGGCTTGGGCAAGCTCTCCGCCGAGATTTACTTCACGTCGTTCTCCGACGCCGCGCGTGAGTCCGCGAAACAACCCGCGCTCAAAGGGCAGCTACATCACATCCGCAAGGCCTTCGACGCCTTGAAAATCGATGGAGTTCTCTGCGTGGAAGGCAGGCCGACAGTCTTCTTCAAGGACTTCCCCCAACCGCTCTCTCGCGTTAAAATCAATGACGAGCAGCGGCGCTGCTGGAATCAGGGCGTTGCGACTGTGTTGGTGCTGCGCGATCCACATCGAGTTTATCTGTTCTCTGGGCTAGTTCCACCGAACCGTGATACATCGGAGGTCATCACAGGGCACGAGGCTTTGATCCGCGACTTCAAGTGGAGTGCCGATGTTCTCAGCCAGCAGCGTCTCGTGGAGAGCATCTCATCCGGCCATTTCTATCGAGAGAACCAAAGCAAGTTTTTCGAAGAAGCCAGAACCGTTGATCACTTCCTCGTCAAGATGCTCGGATCTCTGGCGAGCGAGCTCAATACCTCGGGCAAGAGAGATGATCTCAAACATGTGCATGCTTTCGTCGCTAGGCTGGTCTTCGCCTGTTACCTCATTGATCGGGGGATCATTCATCTTTCCGACTACGGATTCATCAAGAAAAAAGGCGTTGAGAAACTCCTTCATATGCTGGAGAGCTACACCTCCGAGGAAGCGATCAATCTCCTTTTCGAAAAGCTCTTCCGCGAGCTGAAAAGGGAGTTCAACGGCAGCACCTTCGAAGGCGATACCGACGAAGAGCGCCGAATCATTGGACCCGGCCAGATCGATCTTCTCCGCCGTTTTTTCAAGGGAGAAGACTCGGATCAAAACAATTTTGGTTTTTGGGCATTCGATTTCTCAGTGATCCCGGTGGAAACCATCAGCGCCATCTACGAGAAGTTCCTGGAAAGCGAAGATGTCCGCGGCAAGAACGACAAGGGAGCATTCTACACGCCGCGGCATTTGGCAGAGTTGGTCGTGGCTGAGACGGTTGATCAATGCCCAAGCCTGCTAGATAAACGCTTCTTGGATCCAAGTTGCGGGTCGGGAATTTTCCTGGTGATCCTGTTCAACCGCCTGGCTGAAGAATGGATGGTCCGGAATCCCGGCGCATCCGTTGCCGAACAGATCCAGGAATTGCCCAAACTGCTCGCAAACCTGCGAGGGGTTGATGTGAATGCGACCGCGTGCCGAATCACTTGCTTCAGCCTCTACATCGCGCTCTTGGATCAGTTCCAACCTCGGGATCTGAATCGTCTTAAAACGGAGGCTGGTTTGGGAAAAAGGAAGCCCCTCCTTCCTGAACTGCTGGTGACCGCAGGAAAGGGCCCTTCTTCCATCGAGTTTCCGACAGTGGTCGAAGGAAATTATTTCGATTCCAAACTTCCACTCGGCGGGAAGTTCGACTTCATCGTCGGCAATCCTCCGTGGGTCTCCCGGAAAAAATCGGATTCTCATGTCACCTCATGGATGAAAAGCGAAGCTTGCCCTGTGAAAGGCAAGAGCGCTGCGCTCAGCCAAGATCAGATCGCCCTCGCCTTTCTCTGGAAAGTGCCGGGCGACCTGACTCAAAACGGCACGGCTAGCCTCCTACTTCCGTCGCAGCTCATCTTGAACAAGACCGACGAGTTTCAAGGGGAATGGTTCCGCCGCTTCGCAGTTTCACGTCTATTGCACCTAGCCGACTTTCGCCACTTTCTATTCGAAAACGCGATACGTCCATGTTTTGTGCTCCGATTCCATGGCGAGGAGCCGGCACCGGATGAAACGTTAGAATATATAGTTCCAAAGGTGACGCGCAACGATCCGAGGACGGGGCTCATTTCGGCGAATGCTGAGGACAGAAAATTTATTCGGCTTTCCGACCTACTGGTTTCGGCGGGCCGGGGCGAGGCATCGCTGATTTGGAAGACCCAATTGTGGGGCACGCACAGTGACCTCAAGCTGATTGAAGCTCTCTCCAATTTTCAGAAGCTTGGAGATCATGCAGGCTCTCCCAAGCAACGAAAACGCTGGGTGAAAAGACAAGGTTTCCAACCGTGGTTCAAAGCGGGACACGAGTTGGCACCTGAATCATACGGTGATCCCAAGCCGATTGATGGCTCGCTGGACGATCCTTTCATCAAGACGAAGGAGTTGCCCGAATTCGTTCTGCTTCCGCGCGAGTGCACTACTCTTCGGAAGCGGTTGGAGACTTTGGTTTGCAAAGAGCCCAAAGATATCCCACGCGAACAGCGGAAAGCCAGTTTGAATGGATTTCGCCGAAGTCCACAAGGAGCGTTCATTCCTCCGATGGTGCTCGTAAACAAGGGATTCACGAGGTTTGCATTCGTGGATTTCAAGGTCTTCTACCAGCACTCGCTCATTGGGATTCACGGGCCCTCGTCTGATTCGGATCTTCTCTTGTTTTTAGTGGTCTATCTTAGATCCAAATTGGCACGTTACTTCCAATTTCATACCGCTAGCTCACTTGCCACCGAACGGCCTGAAGTTCAGGTCTACGAACTTCTCCGGCTTCCTTTCCCAATTCCCGGAGAAGAAGGATTTGGTGCGGAGGAACCAGAATTGATACTCAAAGAAGTCGCCTCGAAGGTTCGTGCTGCCAGCAAAAACCTCGAACAGCTTGTGAAGGAAAGAGAATCGGGTGAACTGCGGCTCTCCGGACAAGAATTTCCGCAGCTCCGCGCTGAGCTCACCTCCGGTCTTGATAAGGAACTTGATTCGTTTGTTTACCGATACTTCGGGTTAAGTGAGGACGAAGTCGCGATTGTTGAGGACACGATTTGGATCAGTGACGAAAGCGACACCCCAACTCACCCTTACGAATCAATACCAACTCTCCGGCAAACCGCCGACAAGGATAGGGATGCATTTGCCGAAAGTCTTTGCGCTTCTCTGAATCACTGGGCCAAAATCGGATTCTCAAAAGGCAAAAGGCCCCAGAACTACTTTGCTGCCGAACACACCGTTTTATCCGAGTCTGGGCTTGCACTGATGTTGCTCAAGCGGTCTCCAGTTAAAGTATCCCCGAAACCGGCGAGCATCACGCAGAAACTCAGGGAAGCAGTCGAGAAAGTGATGGAGGAGAGCCGCACGGAGCGAGGAGCTTTTAGCTACCGACGAAACATTATTCACTTCGCGTCGGACGCCATTTACATCATCCGACCTGATCTAATGGGACAGTGGACGAGGACCGCGGCTTTCAATACGGCGGAAGCGATCTATGGCTCCATCGCCATGGCCAAAATCGACCCCAATCGAAAATGACCTGCGCCGGGAATCCAAATCTTTGGGCGGACATGTTTCCGACAGAGCATCTGCCAGCGGTTTTCCAGATGATCCTTGCCGAGTGGCCTAATTTCACGCGACCTGCGGCAACCAAGAAGCTGGAGAACCGAATTTCAAATCGCTTTGTGGGACACCTTAAGCAAACCGCACGAAAAGCCCGAAGCCCCTTCAATTTCAAATTTCGTTCAAAGATCCCCGATCCGGATGCAGATTCAGAGTCCGGGGAGTTGGATATCGAAGTCTTCACAGGTTTGGACACCGACGTTTACTTCGCATTCGAATGCAAACGCCTATTCAACAAGCCGGGGACCTCTGAAGCTGGCAAATATATCGGCAGCGGCGGAATGGGATGTTACTTGACCGAGCAATACGGCGGCAATGCCGGGTGTGGAGGAATGATCGGCTACGTAATGACGGGAACCTCCTCGGCAGCGGAACACGCCGTAAAGCTAGCGATCGAATCCAAGGCGGCAGACCTTAGGTTGGTCCATCCCAAATCACTTCACCCGGCAGATATCATCCCCGGAGAGAATCGAATTTCCCAGACGCTTCATGCGATGAAGGATGAGACGGAAATCTTCAAGATTTACCATCTCTTTCTACTTTACGTGGTGCCGAATATTAGATCATGATCTGCTGGATCAGATCCACAGGAACTTGGCTGAGTCCGCTGGACTGCGCGCGTGGAGGACGACGCCGGAAACCCCCATGGAAGCCCCTTATTTCCCCGCATCCATCAGCCCGGCAGCATAGGCTTGGAAAACCCGCGCGATCTCGTCGCGGACGCGGCGGAACACGGCCATTTGTTCTTCCTCAGTGCCGGTGGCGTGGGCGGGATCGTCGAAGCCCCAGTGGTGGCGGTTCATCTGGCCGGGGAACATCGGGCAGGCCTGGTCGGCGTTGCCGCAGACGGTGATGACGGTCCTCACTTCATCGGTTAGGAATTCGTCCATGTGTTTCGAGTGATGGCCGGAGATGTCGATGCCGATTTCCGCCATCGCCTTGATCGAAAGGGGGTGGACGTAGCCGGAAGGTTTCGAGCCTGCGCTGGCGACGCGGAAGTTGTCATCGAGCGCGGCACGGAGAATGCCTTCGGCGAGGTGGGAGCGGCAACTGTTGCCGGTGCAGAGAATGAGGATAGCGGGTGGTTTCATGGGAAGAAGTTGATGGTTGAGAGTTGATAGTTGATCGGAAGAGAATGAATGAATCCGGCGGTGCTTCTTGATTTTTCAATCAACTATCAACCATCCACTATCAACTTCTTCTCCTGCGGGAAGAAGCGGCGCTTCAGCCAGAAGGACACGTGGACGAGCCCGATCAGCGCCGGCACTTCGATCAACGGACCGACGACGGCGGCGAAGGCGACACCGGATTCCAGCCCGAACACCGCGATGGCGACGGCGATGGCGAGTTCGAAATTGTTTCCCGCCGAAGTGAAGGCGACGCTGGCGGACCGGGGATAGTCGGCTCCGAGTTTCGCGGCCATCGCGAAGCTGACGAGGAACATGATGGCGAAATAGATCACCAGCGGGATCGCGATTCTAACGACATCGAGTGGCAGTCGGACGATGGCATCGCCCTTGAAAGTGAACATCACGACGATAGTGAAGAGCAGAGCGACGAGGGTGAGCGGCGAGATTTTCGGGATGAAAACGCCATCATACCATGCCTCGCCTTTCAGTTTCACCAACACCATCCGGCTCAGCACTCCGGCGGCGAAGGGGATGCCCAGATAGACGAGCACGCTGTGGAAGATGTCCCCCATCGAAACATTCACGATCACGCCTTTCAATCCGACATAGGGCGGCAGGACAGTGAGGAAAAACCATGCGTAGGCGCTGTAGAAAAGAATCTGCGCGATGCTGTTCAGCGCCACCAATCCCGCCGCATACTCGCTGCTGCCCTTTGCCAGATCGTTCCACACCAGCACCATCGCGATGCACCGCGCGAGTCCGACGAGGATCAGTCCGACCATATAATCCGGTTGGTCGCGCAGGAAAACAATCGCGAGCACCCACATCAGCACCGGGCCGATGATCCAGTTCTGCAGCAGCGAAAGCCCGAGGATTTTCGTGTTGGCGAACACCTTCGGCAGCTCGCCGTAACGCACCTTCGCCAGCGGCGGATACATCATGATGATGAGCCCGATGGCGATGGGAATGTTCGTTGTTCCGACGGTGAGAGGTGCGAAAAATTTCACCGGATTGGAGATGACGAAATTCCCCAACAGGACCCCCAGCCCCATCGCGGCGAAGATCCAGACCGTGAGATAACGGTCCATGAACGACATGTTTTTGGCAACGGGAGTCGACATGATGATTTCGTGTTAGCAACAACCGCTGGGACCACAGCAGGGAGTCTTGTTTTCAATGGCTGGAAGCCGGTCGAGTGATGGAAGGCCGCAGAGTTCCGGGGCGAGGCATTCTGTGTGCTTGTGCGCAAGATTCAGGACGACCGCTTCGTCGGTCAGCTCGTGGCCGCTGATGATGTATTGGGAAATGACCTTGTCCTCGTATTCGACTTCCACTGGAATGGTTTCATCCGTGAGATAGTCCTTCGCCTTTTCGAGGATCCTGGCCATTTTTCCAGTTTCAATGCGGTGTTCGTAATCCTCGCCGACCCAGACCTGAAGCTGGCAGGTGACGGATTCACGGAGTTTTCCGCCGCAATCGAGAAAGGTTTTCTGCACCCGGCCGACTTCGGTGACGTGGAAGGAAACGGGCACCGCGTTTCCGTCAGGCAGCGCGATGCGGAAAAAGCGGTCGGAGTGCGTGGCGAGCAGGGATTTGAGTTCGGAGAGTTTCATGGCTTGACCAGTTTTCTAACGGATAATGTTTTCGGGCCGGGGCAGCAGCTGTTCTCGCGTTTGGCGAGTCGCTGGATCAGACGGGCAGAATCCGTTTCAACGATGGCCTCGTCGGATTCGCCGAAGAATTTCACGAGTGACAGGATGAGCTTCCGGTAGTCGCGGTGGATTTGGAAATAAGTCCACTTCTCGCACTTCTCGCCCTCCAGCAGGCCCGCCTTGCGGATGATCTGGACGTGGCTGGAAACCGACGACTGCGGCATTTCCAGAATGTCAGCCAGTTCGCAGACACAGAGCGCGTCCTCCATCACCAGCCGGACGATGCGCCAGCGGGTTGGATCCGCCAGTGCGCGGGTGAAGGTGACAATGTTGTTCATGACGAAGAAAGTCGTAACGAATAATTTCGTTGTGACAAGTTCTGATTTTTGAACCGTTGTCAGGAAGCCGGATCGGGAGCCGCCATGGCGGTTGAGCGGGTCGATGGTTCTGGAAATTGAGCTTTCTTGAATATTACGAATATGTTAAGCTTTTGCGCTCCCCCCGCCCGGCGAAGTTTCTGCCGTCCGTGGCTGGCGATCCTCTGCATTTCTCCCCACTCCTGCTCCACCCCGATGAATCCACCCAAGTTTACCTTCCTGCTGCTCACCGTGATCTGTCTGCCCGCCGCGCGCGCGGCGAACATCATTGATACCATCTACGGCATCGGTGCCGGCAGTTTCGAACTTCCCGGTCACAACGGCCCCACTTTCCTAACTTATCAGGAAGGCTCCATGGCCATCAACGGCTGGACGGTCAACACGGTAAACATCGACTGGGTCAAGGACAGTGTCTGGAATGCCTCGGACGGTCACTATTCCCTCGATATGAACGGCACAAACCTTCCCAACGGCACTCCGAGCAGCCCGGGAGGCATCCAGACCGTCATTCCGACGACGCTCGGCTCCACCTACCGAGTAACCTTCGACATCTCGGGCTTTGTGTCTGCGGGAAATACAAGCAACCCGAAGACCATGGACGTGACGGCTGGCGGTGTGATTAATTCCTTCAGTCTTTCATTCATTGATCCAGGCCCCAGCGTCTACACGGGAGCGCTGGTAACCCCTCTCAGCCTGAGCTGGTCAACGAGAACCTTCGAGTTCACAGCGACAGGCTCTTCAAGCATCGTCTCCTTTCTATCCACCGTTTCCAACGGAGACGGCTCGGCGATGTTGCTCGACAACGTGGTGATCGAAGCGGTTCCGGAGCCATCGTCGTTGGTGTTGTTGGCCGGAGCGGCGCTGGGTTTCACGATGCGCCGCCGCAGGGTGGGAATCTGAACCGCCGTTCGTCATCTGACGCGGAAGCCGGATTCCATCGGAGCAGGGATTCTCACATTTTAGATCGACCCGGGGCTTCATTGGATCTTCTGTTCAGTCTGCAATGGATGCGCTGACGAGGATTTTACAATCGGCAAGCGGGAGCGGAAGCCTCGTTTCCGCGGAGCTTTTGCCGTTGGTCTATGACGAGCTGCGGAATCTGGCGAAGAAAAGGATGTCGGAACAGGGCCCGGGTGAGACCCTGCAGGCGACGGCGCTGGTTCATGAGGCGTGGCTCAGGATCTCGGGGAATGAAGAGCGATCGTGGAGCGACCGCGCCCATTTTTTCCGCGCCGCGGCGCAGGCGATGCGCCACATTCTGGTGGACCGCGCACGGTCCAAGGCGAGATTGAAACGCGGTGAGAATATCGAGTTGCTCGACATCCAGGTCCACGGTCTCGAGGTGGCGGATACGACCCTCGACGAGCGGGTGCTGCTGGTGGATGAAATGATGCACCGCCTGGAGCAGGAGGATCCCGAAAGCGTGCGGGTGATTTCCCTGAAGTTTTTCGGCGGCCTCACCAACAAGGAAATTGCGGCGATGGATGGCGTGGCGGAGCGCACGGTGGAGCGCCACTGGGCCTATGCGAAGGCGCGGCTCTATCAGATGATTCGTGCGGAAACCGGAAACGATGCGGGCAATGACACCGTCCATTGACAAGCTGCTCTTCACCGCCGCGTCGACGTTCGCCGGGGCGGCGGAGCGGCGGGCCTTCCTGACCTTCGCCTGCCATGGCGACATGGCCCGGCTCGAAAGAATCGAGGAGCTGTTGGAGATTCAGGGGGATGCGGAAGAGTTTTTCGAGTTTCAGCCGGACGTGTCGAAAATGGTGGAAACCGGGGGCGACCGCGTGGAGGACGGTGGCCTCGGGGCCTGCATCGGTCCCTACCGGCTCGTCGACCGCCTCGGTTCCGGTGGCTGCGGTGTGGTCTATCTGGCGGAACAGCGGGAGCCGGTGAAGCGGAAGGTGGCGCTGAAAATCATCCGCCTCGGAATGGATACCGAGAACGTCATCACCCGCTTCAATCTCGAGCGCGAGGCGCTGGCACTGATGGATCATCCTAACATCGCACGGGTGCTGGATGCCGGTGCGACCGCGTCGGGCCGGCCGTATTTCGTGATGGAGCTGGTGGACGGCGAGAAAATCACCGATTTCTGCGACAACAAGCGCCTCGGGGTCCGCCAGCGTCTTGAGCTGTTCGTCCTCGTCTGCGAGGCTATCCAGCACGCGCACCAGAAGGGCCTGATCCACCGCGACATCAAGCCATCCAACGTCCTGGTCCGGGAGGACGATGGTCGGGCGGTGCCGAAGGTGATCGATTTCGGAATCGCCAAGGCAACCGCCGGTGGCCTTGACGGTGACGTGACCATGACGGGATCCGGCCAGTTCATCGGCACCCCGGCTTACATGAGTCCGGAGCAGGCGGAAGGTGACGCTGACATCGACACCCGCAGCGACATTTACAGTCTCGGTGCCTTGTTGTGCGAGCTGCTGGCGGGCAGTCCTCCTTTCAAGCTCGAGCATTTCAAGGATCGTGGTGTGGAGGAAATCCGCGGAATCCTGCGTGCTTTCCAGAACGGCGCGCCGTCGGTGCGGTTGGGAGAAACCACCAAGGGTGAAATCGGAATAATCGCGTGCCGGCGCGGAGTCGATCCGCAGCGGTTGCGGTCGTTGATCACCGGGGATCTCGATTGGATCGTGATGAAGGCGACCGAAAGGGAGCGACAACGGCGCTATGAGACTGCCAACGGGCTGGCGATGGACGTGCAGCGCTATCTGCGGGAGGAGCCGGTGTTGGCCCGTCCGCCGAGCCGCCGTTATCTGCTCACCAAGCTGGTCCGGCGCAACCGGATCACCTTTGCCGCGGCGGGCATCGCGTTGTTCGGACTGCTAGGCGGTTTCGGGGTTTCCACGTGGTTGTTTCTGCGGGAACGGGACGCGCGCCGGGAGCAGGCGAGATTGCGGGTGGTGGCGGAGCAGGCGACCGCCAACGAAGTGCGGCTGCGCGAGGACGCCAGGGCGGCGGATCTGGTGACGCAGGCGGCGGTTTTCCTTAGGTACAGTGACGTGGAGCAGGCTGATAGGAAACTGGACGGTCTGACGGCCGAACAAGTGCCGCGTTCCCTCGAATCCGCCGATACTTTCATGGCCGTGGCCAATTGGAATCTCACCCAGAGACGCTGGAAGGACGCTGCGGAGCGTTTCAATTCGCTGGCACAAGTGCTCACCAGTGTGGATATGTCGGACTCGGACAGGATTTCCTTTGCGTTGCTACCCGCTGTCACCGCGGTCAGCGAGTGGGGGGAGGCGGGACAATACGACCAGCTCCGGATCCTTGCCATCAAGCGCTTCGCCAACTCCGCCAACCCGATTGTGGCGGAGCAGGTCATCAAGGCGACGCTGTTGGAGCCTGCCGATGCGGCGACTTTGGAAAGCGTCCTGCCGCTGGCCGGAGTGGTCGAAGCATCGCTTGTCGGACCCAACAGTGAAAAGGATTTGCACAAGGTGGCGTGGCGGCAGTTCTCGCTCGCTCTGATGGCTTTCCGCCAGGGCCATCTGGATACCGCCGCGGATTGGGCGCACCGCAGCCTTGCCACGGCGACCAACAGTCAACCGCGCGCGGTTTCAGTTCATTTGATCCTCGCCATGGTTGATCTGAAGCAGGGACGCGTCCTACAGGGGCGGACCATGCTGGCGGACTTGCGAAACCAGGTGGAACGCTGGGCGGAGGCTCCTTTCCAGCTCACGACCGCAGATGGTGTTTGGTATAACTGGGGAGCCGCACGGATTCTCCTAACTGAAGCGGAGAAGATGTAGGGCGAAACAACGGACTGGATTGCCTCCCTCCGGAAGGTTCCGCGGCGCGGAAGGTAAAATAGTTCCGTGTCCGGTGCCGGCATCCGGGGTGGATTTCCGTTCTTCATGTTGAGGGGCGATTCAATACCTGCTTCCCGTTTCGTTTGGTGGGTTCTCCTTGCGGGAGTGGCTGCCATCCTTCTGATTTTGGGTCTTCGGAAGGATCCCGGCCGCGGCTGGAGCGAGGATCCCGCTC
>JBDSNC010000123.1:0-30447 GCA_039915545.1 Luteolibacter sp. | reverse complement strand
GCGGCTTGGCGGAATTGGTAGACGCGCTCGACTCAAAATCGAGTTCTAACGAGTGTGGGTTCGAGTCCCACAGCCGCTACTTTTCACTCACTGCGACAGCCGGTTTTTCCCCGACACACGCAGCATGACAGCTCCCCGCACCATCGGCATCATCGCAGGCAACGGAGTTTATCCGGAGACTTTCATCCGTGCCGCTCGGCGACAATCCCCCGGGATCCGTCTCGTGATGTGCGCGTTTCCCGGAGAAACCCGCCCGGAGTTGGAAAATCTGGTGGATGTCACCGAGTGGATCCGGGTCGGGCAGCTCAGCAAGCCGATCAAGTTTTTCTGCCGCGAGGGTGCGACCGAGGCGGTGATGATGGGGCAGGTTTCTCCGAAGAATCTCTTCGAAATGAGGACGGATCTGCGGGCGCTCATGATGTTTTCGAAACTCAAGACGCGGAATGCGGATACGATTTTCGGAGCAATCGCCAACGAGCTGGCGAAGGACGGCATCACCGTGCTGCCCGCCACCACATTTCTGGAGGACCATCTGCCGGGACCGGGGCCGGTCTGCGGGCCGTTATTCAAGAAACGCCAGCTCGCTGATGCGGAGTTCGGCTTCCGGATCGCGAAACAAACGAGCGCCCTCGACATCGGCCAGAGCGTCGTCGTGCGGCATGGCACCGTGCTCGCTGCGGAGGCGTTCGAGGGCACCAACGCCTGCATCAAACGCGGCGGCGAACTCGGCCGCGGCAAGGATGTGCTGCTGGTGAAAGTTTCAAAACCGAACCAGGATTTCCGCTTCGACGTCCCGGTCATCGGCCCGCAGACCATCGAGACCTGCGCCGCCGCCGGAGTGAGTGGCATCGCCCTTGAGGCGGGGAAAACCCTGCTGCTGGAAAAAGAGCGCGTGGCCGAGCTTTGTGACAAGCATGGCATCGGGATTCACGGCGTTTAAGGAGGGTCGATCTTCGGTCGACCCGGGTTGACCGAAGATCAACCCTCCTTATGGCAGCAAATCGGTGTAAGTCCCCGGATCGCTTCCCGGGATTTCAATGGCACCGCAGTTCTTCGCGTAAAACTCCTTCGGCCCCACGCCGCCGATGATGGCGTAGGCGTGGCCGAGATCGCGGATGCCTTCGAGCGCTTTGAACAGCAGCGCTTTTCCCAAACCGAGCCCGCGCGCGTTTTCCGAGACACCGGTCGGGCCGAAAAAGCCACGCATCGTCGTGTCGTAGCAGGCGAAGCCGAGGATCTGCTTGTCCCGCGTGGCGATGAAGCAGGTGATCGGCTGGCGGCTGAGCGCCACCTCCACCTCGCTCACCCATTTCGGCGAAAAATGTTCCTTCGCGAAAGCGGCGACCGTGTGCTTTTCAAACGCCCGCGCCCGGCGCAGGGTGACGCCTTTTTCCGCCACGGCTTGATAGATTCCGGCGGACTCCGGCAGGTCATACAAACGCACCAACATGTCGATCATGGACCGAGTAAAACGCTGCGGTCCTGCCCGGGGAAGCTTGTTTTGACGTTCGGTGGCGATTTGCACCGCGCCACGCTCGCGTTCATTCTGAAAAACGCCGCATTTCATGGGATCACCGCTATTTCATAAATCAGTCGGTTGACCTCGTCCGTCGGGCTCCCTAGTTTCACGGCGATTCGTATAAATCCTATGAAAGCACCAATCACCGTTTCCATCACGGGCGCCGCCGGCCAAATCGGCTATGCCCTTCTTTTCCGCATTGCTTCCGGCTTCGTCTTCGGCCCGGACCAACCGGTCAATCTCAAGTTGATCGAAATCGAGCCCGGCCTGCCAGCACTGCAAGGCGTGATCATGGAACTCGATGACTGCGCTTTCCCGCTGCTCAACGAAGTCGTCGGCACTGCTGATCTCGACGAAGGATTCAAGGACGCCAACTGGTGTCTGCTCGTCGGCTCCGTGCCGCGCAAGGCCGGAATGGAACGCGGCGACCTGCTCGGCATCAACGGCAAGATTTTCACCGGCCAGGGCCAGGCCATCGCCCGCAACGCCGCCAAGGACGTGCGCGTGCTCGTCGTCGGCAACCCGTGCAACACCAACTGCCTCATCGCCATGAACAACGCGGAAGGCGTGCCGAAGGACCGCTTCTTCGCCATGACCCGCCTCGATGAAAACCGCGCGAAAAGCCAGCTCGCCAAGAAGGCCGGCGTCCATCAGTCCGAGGTCACCAACCTCTCCATCTGGGGCAACCACTCCGCCACCCAGTATCCGGATTTCACCAATGCGAAGATCAAGGGTGCCGCCGCGACCGAGGCGATTTCCGATACGGAATGGCTCAAGGGCGAGTTCATCTCCACTGTCCAACAACGCGGTGCCGCCATCATCAAGGCCCGTGGCGCATCGTCCGCCGCCTCCGCCGCGAATGCCGCACTCGACACGGTGAAAAGCCTCATCACGCCGACTCCCGCCGGCGACTGGCATTCCGTCGCGGTTTGCTCCGACGGCTCTTACGGCATTGAAAAAGGCCTCATCACCTCGTTCCCGATCCGCACGATCGAAAACGGCAAATGGGAAATCGTCCAAGGCCTGCCGATCGACGCCTTCAGCCAGGAGAAAATCGACGCCACCATCGCCGAGCTCAAGGAAGAGCGCGAAGCCGTGAAGGGCCTGATTCCCGGCTGATCGTTCGCCATAGACTCAAACGAAAAGCCTCTGCCGCAGCAATGCGCAGGGGCTTTTCCGTCGGACCGCGGAATTCACTCCGTCCGCGAAAGCCTCGTAATCCCGCGTTTCAAAAGCTGGCTGTCCACTGCGGTCGAGACCGCTTCATCCAGATAGATCGTAAAATCCTCTTCCGCGAACTCGATGGAATGAAGGTCGTTCAGATTGCCTTTGAACGCACCCGCCAGGTCCTTCATGTTCCTGATTTCCTTCCCGTTCACCTTGCGCACGATCAAATTGCGCAGGCTCTCGTAGCCGACCGTGGCCGGCGTGGGGATCGACGCGCTGAGGAAAACGATCCGGTCCACTTTGCCCTCGTATTTTTCCGGGTTCTCAAGCGCATCGAGGAAATTCAACGGAGCGCGGGTCGCCCAGTCCTCGCCGAACGATTCCAGCAGCGGGCGCGACAGTTCCTGGAACACCAGCCCCCCCTTGATCAGGAAATTCGGCGCTTTGCCGAAGCTGTAGTTCTGTACCAGGCGCGAACCTTCCTCTTCGCGGGTGAGCGTGGCCTTCACCTCCAGCGGCTGGCCGTCGCGCAACATCGAGAGGGTGATGACGTCGCCCGTGAATCTTTCCCCACGGATCAGATTACCCCACGACAGGCTGCCGTAGTTCGGGTGCTGATAGAAACCGCGGCGGTCGATGGCATGTCCGTCCACCGCCAGCAATACATCGCCCTGCTTGATTCCAGCGATCTCCGCCGCCCCGCCTTTGCGGACACTGCGGATGTAGAGACCGCCCTGGTCGTCGGCGAGCTTGAGCCATTGGCGGAACGAGTTGTCCTCGGTGCGGGCGGTCGAAACTCCGAGGCTGGGGAAGCCCTTGTAATTTCCCCCGGCGGCTTCCTTGAGAAAGCGGCTCACGATGTCGGTGGCGGCGACGTCGCAGATCTGGTCCTTCGAGTTATAACTGATCAGCACTCCGGCGAGCTTGCCATTCTGTAAAACCGGGAGGGAGAAACTGCTGGTCGCACTCTGCATCGACGCCTTCACCATGTAGGTCAGGAAACTCTGGCCGGGCAGGAAATTCGATGTCAGGTCGATGCTCTGAATCATGCCTGGCGTCAGGATCGACTGGCCGTTTTCCTCCACTTGCAGCATCTCCAGTGTCTGGCCGATCTTCGGCGGCTCGGTGAGTGCGAACGGAACGGTTTTTTCAAACAATGCGTTACCCTCCTTTTCGTCCGCCGGTCCTAACAAAGCGAGGTTCGCCTCGTAATCGACGGCAATGATCCTGGCCTGCGCGAACTTTGTGCCGTCCGTCGACTCAAGTTCCAGATAGGTCGAGTCCGCGACCAGTTCCGAAGTCGTGAGCACCTGCTGCGGCCCGACAATGGCGGCCAGCGCGCGGCGGTGGCTTGGCGGATTTTTCTCCCAAGGCTGGCCCGCGTTCCACGATTGCAGCGTCGAGTTGATGCGCACCACCGAGTTCTTCTCATCCTGCCGCGGTTGTCCGGCAGGCGCGGTTTCCTTCGAGGGAACCTCGGGAGCGGTCTTTGTTTCCTGTTTGGGCGGCTGGCAGGCGGTCAGCGCGAGCAGCAGGGGAAGAATTCGGATCGGGCGCATGAAAAGGTCGGGAAAATGTTGGAAAATCACTTCAGGCCGAGCACGTCCTGCATGTCGTAGAGTCCGACCGGCTTGTCCTTCAACCACAGCGCGGCGCGGACGGCGCCGGAGGCGAAGGTCATGCGTGACGACGCCTTGTGGGTGAGCTCGAAGCGCTCGCCGTCGGCGGCGAAAAGCACCGTGTGGTCGCCCACGACATCGCCGCCGCGCAACGTGTGCATGCCGATCTCACGCGGCTTGCGCGGGCCGATGTTGCCGAAACGGCCGTGCGCGATGTCTTCCTTGTAAGAGGTGCCGGTTTCCTCGTTGAGGATTTCCAACAGCGTGCGCGCCGTTCCTGATGGAGCGTCGATCTTGTGTTTGTGGTGCATTTCCGTCACCTCGATGTCGAAGCGGTCCTGCGTGAGGATGCGCGCGGCCTGGCGGGTGAGCCAGAAGAGGGTGTTCACGCCGACTGAGTAGTTCGATGCATAGACGACCGGGATCACTTTCGCCCCTTCATAAATCACGGTGCGCTCTTCGTCGGTGTGGCCGGTGGTGCCGATGATGAGGCTCGTGCCGTGCTTCAATGCCGCTTCCACGAGCTGCGTGGTGAAGGTGGGGAGGGTGAAATCGATCACGCTGTCTGCCTTGGAGATCGCCAGGTCAAGATCCTCACCGGAGCGATGGGTGGCGGTGACCGCGACGGCGGGTTGCGCGGCGGCGGCTGCGATGACAGCCTGGCCCATGCGGCCGGACTTTCCTGTGACGAGAAGATTCAACATGATGTGTTAGTAAGGGTGGAAATCAGTGAACGGAGTCTTCGTAGATGAAGTGCTTGAGTTGGAGCTGGTTGGCGCGGGTGGCCGCCTCTTCGGCGCGCGGCCCCTTGAATGAAGCGATTTTTTCGGCAATGGCAACGGCGGCGGGCCAGCGTTCCGCTTTTTCCAACAGGCTCAACGCCTTGAAGCCGCAGAGCTCGAAGTATTCCCACTCGGTTGGTGGCGTGGTGGTTTCGAGCACGGAATAGTAGGCGACGAAGGCCTGGCTCTCGCGCTTTTTGGTAGGGTCCTTGGGATCGGGCAATTGTTCCAATGCGAGACCGCGGAGGTATTGCAGGCGGTGGATGAGCGCCGGATGTTTCTCTGCGTAGGGCAGGAGCTGGTCGTAGATTTCCAGAGCCAGCACCAGCGAGTTCGGGCTGGTGCTGCCCTGGGCGTAGAGCGCCTGACCTAGCAGAAGGCCGGCGGGAAGGCGCAGCGGATCGGTCTTCGGCATCGAGTCGAACCACTTGCGCAGGAAAGTCGTCGCTTCCGCAAAGCGGTACATGTTCTTGATGAGGTGGTCGGCCTTTTCCAGGCGGGCGATGGAAACCAGCGGCCCTTGCAATGCGATCGCCTTGTCAAACAGAACGAGCGCCTCTTCTTTGGAGGAAACCGTGCCGACCAACGCCGCCGAGCGGGCTGCGAGAAGCCATGCCGCCTGGGCGCGGCCTGGATCCGAATCGGATGCGGCGAGTTTTTCGAGAACCAACCGGGCCGGGTTGTAGTCCTTCGTTTCGAAAAGATTCCTTCCCAAAGTCAGCGCGGCGTCCGTCGCGGCAGGGTCAGCCGGATAGTTGTCGATGATCGAACGGGCGAGGATGATCGTCGCCGCGGAGTCTTTTGATAGATCGGCGATGCGCAGGCGCGCGAGGGCGATGCTGGCGGGCGGAAGCGAGGAGAGCGACTCCGGTTTGGCATCCAGAGCATCGAGCTGCGAGCGGGCGGCCGCGAGATCGGGTGTCGTGCTGGTCAATGCTGCGTCTGCGGCGGCGAGGCGGGCTTCGGGGATTCTCGGGTGTTCGGGATATTTGGCGATGAATTCCTCGATCGCCTTTTTTGCCTCCGCCGGCGGGGTGGTGGAGAGGGCGCGTTCCAGTTCCAGATCGGTTTCGAGTTCCTTGTCCTTCGAGCCGCCGGATTGTTGGATCAAGGTGACACCGTGAAGCTCGCCACTGCGGAGGCGCGCGATTCCGGCATTCAATCTGGCGGAACTCGATGCTCCGTCAGGCAGGGCGGAAGCGGCTTCGTCAAATAGCTTGATCGCCAGTTTCGTATCACCCTTCTGATAGGCGCTGCGGGCTTCGAGAAACGCCGCCTCTCCCCGCAGAATGGGCGATTTCGCAGTTTCGCGGAGCGTGTCGAGCAGGGCGAAGGCCCGGTCCGGGGCACCGCTGTCCAGCGACCAGCGCGCCATTTGATAGAGCGCGCGGTTGGCGAGGAAATGATCGGCATATTCCAAACGCAGCCGGGTGATGAGCAGGCGGGCCTGGGCTTTCGCTTCCGGCGTGCCGATCCGGTGCAACCCGATCGCCCGGGTAAAAAGTGAGAACGCCAGCAGATCGCTCGTTTTCGCCTCGTTGGGCCACCACACGGAGGTGACCGTCGAATCGGAATTCGATGAAAGAGGTGCGATCAAACCGAGCGCCGGGGCCTCGGGCTGCGTGATCCATTTATCGAGTTGTTCGAGCACAGGATCGGTCGTCGTCGGGACAGCGGGCAGCCATTGTTGGAGCCGCTCGAACATCGCCCCTAGCGCGGGCGAATCGGGGTGATCCTGAATAAAGGTCAGCAACGATTTCGAAGCGCTTTCTGAATCACCCTGGGCCTGCAACGCATCCGCCAGGCCGATCGCCGCCGCGTGATAGTGCGCGAGCGACTGTCCCTTCAGTTGGCTGACCAGCGCTTGAAATGCGGTGGCCGCCTCGGAAAACCGGCGTTCAGTCAGCAGCAGATTCGCTTCCAGAAACGCCGCGAGCGGACGATCACCGGCTGCGACCTCAGCCGTGGCGGGCTTCAGTTTCCTGGCGTCGGCAGGGCGCTCGAGATCGAGCAGGATCTCCACCTCCATCAGGCGGGCGCGGTTGGCAATTTCCTGATTCGGATCACCCGCGAGCGCGGAAAGTGTCTCCAGTGCGCCGTCGGATTTGCCGAGCGAGAGTTGCAGACTCGCCTTGGAA
The DNA here is from genome assembly GCA_039915545.1 of Luteolibacter sp. Classification (GTDB taxonomy): domain Bacteria; phylum Verrucomicrobiota; class Verrucomicrobiia; order Verrucomicrobiales; family Akkermansiaceae; genus Luteolibacter. The sequence goes on along the minus strand of JBDSNC010000123.1, from coordinate 23,222 downwards.
AATCCGGCCTCCACGCGATGGGGGACGTTCGGTTCCTTCAGCAGTTGCGAGAAAATTTCCACTGCCTCGGCGAAACGGCCCATCCCTGCGATGGCCTGTGCTTTCCAGAACAGGCTCTCGGGATGCTTCGAGACAAACGACAGGTTCAGCAGCTCAACCGCTTCGGCCGGTTTTCCCGCGCGGATCAAGGCTTCCGCGAGGCGGAACGCGATTCCGGGCTTTTCATCCGCCGTCAGAGTGGGATCGGCGAGGCATTCGCGGAAACGCAGTTCCGCCACCTCCCACAGACCGCTGGCGAGAGCCTCGTCACCATTTTCCTGAAGCGTGGACAAGCCCTGTCCGTGCAGCGCGCACTGCGACGCCAGCAGGAGGATGGGAAAAAGCGGCCGGAACTTCATGGACGCCAAAAACCTAGAAGCATGTCACGCCCATTGCCAGTAAAACCACGGCGTCAGCCGCAGGTCCCGAACAGGCGGTCGCCAGCGTCTCCCAAGCCCGGCAGAATGTAGCCGCGGTCGTTCAGGCAGCGGTCGAGCGCGGCGGTGTAGATCTGCACATCCGGATAGGCATCTTCCAGCGCGGTGACTCCTTCGGGTGCGGCGACAAGGCAGGCGAAACGGATCGATTTCGCACCCACCTCGCGCAGGCTGCGGACTGCTTCGATGGCAGAGCCGCCGGTGGCGAGCATCGGGTCGAGAATGATGATGTCGCTCTCTCCCAGCGATGGCGGGTGCTTGAGATAGTAGGGCTCCGGTGCCAGTGTTTTTTCATTCCGGGCGAGGCCGATATGAGCGACCGAGGCCTGCGGGATGAGGTCGAGAAATCCATCGAGAAAGCCCAAGCCCGCGCGCAGGACCGGGACGAGGATGATGCCTTTGGTGATCTTCACACCCGAGGTGATTTCCAGCGGCGTGGTGCACTGGGTGACCGCGGTTTCCAGATTCGCGGTGACCGCCGTGACCATCAGCGAGGCGATGCGCCGGACGCGCTGGCGGAATTCCGGCGACGGGCAACTGGGATCACGCAGCCGCGTGAGTTCTTCAGCGATGAGCGGGTGATCGACGGTGTGGAGCATGTCAGTGTTTCTGCGCGAGCAGTTTGCGAAGGTCCGGAATAGCCAGGTTCAGCGTTTTCGAGGCCTCCTTGAGGTCGCCATCGGCGCGTTCGAGGATGCGTTTGGAAATTTCCCGGTTCACCCAGTCCAGCAGATCGTAGTCCGTCGGCGCGGCGTTGATCAACTGGTCGAGCGAGGTGGTGAAGCCGGCAGTGGACTTGCGCGGTGCCGAGGCGAGCGGGATGTCGGCTGGCAGGAGGATGTTCGAAGAGGCGAGCGCGCAGGCGCGTGCGATGGTGTTTTCCAACTCGCGGACGTTGCCCGGCCAGTGGTGCGCCTGCAAGGTGGCGGTGGCTTCCGCAGAAATGCGGATGCGCGCCATACCGTTCTTTTTGGTGATGCGCTGGAGAAAATACTCGGCTAACAGAGGGATGTCCTCAAGCCGCTCGCGCAGCGCGGGAATCTTGATTTCCACCACGTTGAGCCGGTAATAAAGGTCTTCGCGGAAACGTCCGGCGGCGACTTCTTCGGTGAGATTCTTGTGGGTCGCCGCCACGATGCGGACGTCGGTTGTCAGCGTTTCGTTAGCTCCCACGCGGGAAAACGATCCGTCCTGAAGCACTCGCAGCAGCTTCACCTGGATCGAGAGTGGCATGTCGCCGATTTCATCAAGGAAAAGCGTGCCGCCGTCGGCCTGCTCGAAGCGTCCGGCACGGCGCGCGATGGCACCGGTGAACGATCCCTTTTCATGGCCGAAAAGCTCGCTCTCCAACAGATTTTCCGGGATCGCACCGCAGTTGATGGTGATCATCTCCTTCTGCCGGCGCGGGCTGTATTCGTGCACGGCCTTGGCGACGAGCTCCTTGCCGGTGCCGCTTTCGCCAGCGATCAGAACAGGTGCGTCCGAACGCGCAACGCGGCCGACGAGTTTGAAAACTTCCTGCAACGCGCGGGAAATACCGATCATTTTCACCCGGCCGTCATGCTTCGGCAGCTCGGCGGACGGATGGTCCGCGCTGCGGCGGTCCTCCTGCGTCTGAAGCGCGGATTCGACGACGGGACGGAGTTCGAAAGCGAGTGACTCCTTGCGCAAAACGTCGTGCGCCCCGCGCTGGGTTGCCTCGATGATCTGGCCGGTCGTCGGGAAACCGGCGGTCAGCACCACCAGCGTCTGCGGGCTCTGCTGCATGATGCGGCCGAGCAGTTCCATGCCGTCGAAGGGCTCCATGTCCATCGCCGCGACGACGACACTGACGGCGGTTTTTTCGATGACCTTGATCGCGTTCGCCGCATTGTCGCAGCGCAAAACCCGCAGGTTCTTGGCGGAGAGATGTTTCGTGGCCCAATCCAGGAAATCCAGATCAGGATCGACCAACAACAGGGTATCTTCAGTGGAATTTTCCGGCATCGCGAAGGCGAGGGAATTGAAGCAGGGCGGGGCGGGATCGCACGATAAAAAAATCGGCTGATTAGAAGTCAGTTTATTCAAAAAAACGCTTGAGAGCCCTCTGCTCCGCCGGATCGAGTGATTCACGCCAGACCCGGTCACCACCCTTGCCGGTAGCATCGGTGTTTCCACCTTTGGAAATACTTGAAGCTGAATGATCGACGTCATGCTCGCCATCCTGAAGGTCGAGCAAATCGCCAGGCGTGGAGCGCGAAAGATCCTTCGCTTCGAGGCCGGTGAGCTTGCCGGTTTCCACGGCGTCCTTCTGCGCGCCGAGCACGCCGGGCTTATGGCCCGGACCGCGGCCCACGCCGCCTTTTCCGTTTCCTTCGCCATCCTCACCGTCCTTTCCTTCTCCCTCACCGTTGCCATTGCCGTCCTTGTCACCGTCTCCGGCGAGGAGTTCGTCGGACCAGTCATCACCTTCGCCCTCACCCTTGCCGTTTTTCATGGCTTCCTGGTTTTTCTTTAAATTTTCGCGGAGCTGCTGCATCTGCTCGGGGTTGAGTTTGGCCATGTCTTTCAGGTCGAGGCCCTTCATTTGTTCCAGCAGCTTCGGGTTCGGCTTCATCGCGCCGTTTTGCAGGCCTTGGAGCGCTTGGTCGAAATCCTCCATCATCTTGTTCTTTTCCGCCTGGCTGGCAGCTCCGGCGTTTTTCTCGATGTTTTCCAACGCCTTCTCCGCCCGGCCCAGCTCGCGCTCGACCCGGTCGGTCTCCGCACGGTGGGATTTTTTCAGGGAATCGGTGGCTTCCAGCGACGAATGGCTGAACCATTGTTCCTCTTCCTGCGCCTTCAGTTCCTCCAGCCGCTTGCGCGTATCCTCCAGATATTTTTCATCGACGACCTCCTCCTTTGTCAGCTTGTCCAGCTCCGCGCTGATCTGCTTCCACGCCTGTGGTTCGTCCGGAGTGGCCGGTCCATCCTTGCTCCGCGCCGACATCGGAATCAGCAATCCCGCCGCCAGCAGTGCCAGAGCCCCCAACGGCGGCACCAGCAACCGCGGCCACTGCCACGCCAGCCCGGCATCCACCGCCTTCACCGGCTCCGGCCACGGCGCGACTCCCGCGCTCGCCGCCGAAAGAGCATTCCGCATCCGCATGCTGGCCTCGATCCGCACCAGCGATTGCTCCGGTTTTTCAAATTTCCGCGCCACCCACGCCCAACAGGCCAGCCCCAGCACCACCACCGCCCCGCCCGCCGCCGAGATCATCTGCCAGCGCGGGATTTCCGGAAACTCGCGCCTCGCCAGCAGGAATCCGCAAGCACCCAGCATTGCCACGATCAACAACGGTGCCGACAGCGCCTCCAGCCACCAACCGAGATTCACCCGCCGCGAAATCTGCCTTGCGCGTGAAAGCCAATGATCGCGATGGGCGTTTTCCGATCCGGATGTCATGGCTCGAAAATAACCGGAGCCGTTGGAAAAGCGATGGGAATTTCATGGCTGCCAATACGAGTTGATCGGTCTCTCGGGGATTTCCTTAAATCTGTGTCTCTTGTGTGCTAGATGCCCATCCAAGCGGGCCACATTCGAATTATGCCATAGGTCATGGCTGACAATATCACCAGGCACGAGGCAATAGCGATTCCTGATCCCACGGTTCCAGTTGTTTTTGAAATTTCATAAATGCCACGGATCAGGGATGCGAAATATGGAAATGGAGAGAGCAGTAGATAGAAAAAAGGAACGATCAGAGCCGGATGAATCATGCCGGGTTTGTTGCCGAGTGGGGACATCAGCAGCAACAAAGCAGCTGCAAGAAGAATCGTGTGCATCAGAAAAATTCGCAACGAAAGCGGACGTTGACGCCAATTTTGAATGAACGGCATGATCTAATCTGCGTCAATTTTGTCTTTCTGTCACCAGAACATCCGTGGTTTTCCAATGCGGGCGATAGCATGTCTGGCCTGTTACCCACCAAGCTGCCGCTTCAACTCCGCCAGGCATTCTCTCCAAAAAATCACCTCCATCGCCTCGTAGCGCACGGTGTCCGGATTCACCTGGGTGGTGAAAAGGATGTTGCTCGGCTCCTCCAACAGCTCCTCGTAAAGCGCCCGCATCAGATAGGCCGGCACCTCGTCGTCATCGTGGAGCAGGGGAGCCGGGTCCTCGTCGCGCGTCTCCGCCTCGAGCGCGGAAACTACCTTCAGCAAAAGCGTCTGATCCAGCGCCACGCCGATGTGGTCCGCCGACGAATGATGGTCTGCGATGATCGCCAGCAGCCGTTTCACGATCCGCTTCGCCTCGCCCTTCCTGTCCTCGATTTCCTGCGGCGTCCGGCTCGGCGTGATTTCCGGCAGAAGCGGCATGCCACCGAGAGAAAGCGGGATTTCTTCCGGAATCCCGCCGAGACTGAAGTCGTGGAGTTTGCGCGGTGGTGGAGTGGAATCGGGCGGGGCCATGCGCAGGCAAAGAGACGCGGATTGGAGCGGAAAACAAGTGGGAAGATAGTCCTCCAAGATGCTTGTCATCATGACGGTGCACGAGACGCCGCTGCGATAATCCGTCGCTTATTCTTTTTCCACTTCGGAACTCTTCTTGTCGGGAAGGTTGGCCGCTTCGAGCGTTTTTCCAACGGACTCAGGGAAAAAGTGATCCATATCGTTTTCATCCTTACCGGTTGTTTGCGGAGAGCTTCCCTTTGCATCACCTGTCATGACCGAACCGAACATCAACATTCCCTTCAGGGCCACGCACAGCTCGGTGTCGGGGGCCACGGTGCCATCCTCTTTCAGGACATTGCGCGCCGTTGACCAAGCGAGAGACTCCAGAGTGCCCTTCGCCACATCGTCAAACTTGCGGTAGTCAGGCACGCAGGCCAGAAACGCACAGGTGCCGTCATGCAGCTCGCAGTAGACCGAGTAACGGCTGGAGCTGGTGCGGCCCTTTTTCGAGGCAAACGAGACACTGTGCGTCAGTTGCATCATTGTCGCATATTTTTCAGCGAGTTCCCGGGCTTTCGGGGTATTTCCGTCACCCTTGAGGGTGGTTGAGCTGGATATTTTAGCGGCAGCGATTTGTCTGGGCGATCTTTTGTCCGGTCGATCCTTGTGGGTGAGAGCAAACAAGGTGAATGCCAGCATGACCACCAGTCCGAGCGAGGAACAGGTGATGCCGGCAATCGCCTCCCCCCGTCCACCCATCAGGCCGTTGCTCTTTTTCGCCCGGCCCAGACCGATGATTCCCATGATGAGACTTGGAATGACGAGCAGAATGGACGGGCAGATGAGAAAACTACTGAGCAAACCGACGATCCCCAGAATCATCGAAGCCTTCGCCAGGCCGTTGCGCTGATAGGAAACGGTTGTCGTGGATACCTGTTGGATGCCAGGAGGATTCGGGCGTATTGCGGGTGGCACTGCGGCGGCGGCCACAGGACCCAGCGGGGGTGGTGTGGCCGATGAAGGAGCGGACGGAACCATGCCGTTCCACGAAAGCACCTCCGGCTTGAATGTGCCACCACAGCGCAGGCACTCGATATAGTCGGCGGCCTTATTAAGAGGGATGAGTGGAACGAAAAACAGAGTGAAGAAGCGTCGGACTTCTTTTTTGTTATAGAGTGCACCCGCCCCGCAAGCCGGACAGTGAAACGAGCCTTTCTGCTGGATGGCGGTTATTCCCCTTGTTCCGAATATGATCATATTGACGCGATTATCTGAAAATCAGAGAGTGCGTCAAATGCTTTCAGAAGGCCGACGGTCGTGCTGCCGGATCGATGGGTTTTTCTGATGGGAAACCATTAAAAGCTGCTAGATCCACTCCAGCGCCTGATCCAGCGACTCGACCACATGATCCGCGCCATGGGCTTCGAGGGCTGCTGCGGTGAACTGGCCGGTGGAGACAGCGAGGCACTTCGCGCCGATGGCGTGGGCGCAGGCGATGTCCTTCGGTGTGTCGCCGATGACGAGGGTTTCGTCAGCGGTGAAAGTCCGCCCGGCGTGGGCGGCGGCGCGTTCGAGGGCGATGGGACCGAGTTTGTTGCGATCCGCGTGGTCGCAGCCGTAAGCCCCGAAGGGAAAATAGGCGGCCAGACCGAAGTGGCGCATCTTGCTCGCTGCTCCGCCGGCCGTGTTTCCCGTGAGCAGGCCCATGGTCACTTGCGGCCGTTTTGAAAGTTCCTCCAACAGTGGGGAAACACCGTCATAAACCCGGCCCGGGAAATTTCCGTGAGTGAGGTTCCAGTCGAGACGGTCTTGATAGACCTCGAAATAAACGGCGATGCGGTCCGGCGTCGGCTCGATTGCGAAATGCGCGTGGATGTTCGCGATGATGCCGAGATCGGTGCTGCCCGCCAGATCAAGCGGCGGTCCGTCATGGCCGAACACCTCGCGCGTGGCTTCCTGCAGGGCCTTCATCCCGGCACCGCCGGTGTCAACCAGGGTGCCGTCGATGTCGAACAGATAGAGCATTGGCTGCTACCTGCGGTTATTTGGCTTCTTCCGCTTCAGCCTTTTCGGCCTCGGCTTCATCAGGAATCTCGTCGGGCACTTCGTCAGGGACGAAATCGTCATCCGGCTCTTCGGCGTGGCCTTCCTCATCCTCGAAGTCGTCTTCCTCCATCAGCTCGCCGTGGAAGAGGTGGAACTTGCGCTTCCGCTGGTGGGCGGGGAGCGGCGAGAGGATCATGGCGACGGCACGTCCGTTCAGGCGTGGTGCCTGATCGACCTGGGCCATCGTCTTGAGGTCTTCGATGATGCGGTTGAGCACCACGAAACCAAGGTCCTTGTGGGCGTTTTCACGACCGCGGAACTGCAGGACGAAACGGCACTTGTGGTTGGTATCGAGGAATCCTTCGGCGCGGCCCAGCTTGATGTTGTAGTCGTGCGTGCCGGTGCCGACGCGGAATTTCACTTCCTTCATGCGGGTGGCGCTTTTCGACTTCTGTTTTTTCAGCTTCGCCTGCTCGTACTTGTATTTCCCGTAATCGACGATCTTGCAGACCGGTGGGTCCACTTGTCCGGCGATTTCGACGAGGTCGAGTCCGAGTGATTGGGCTTTTGCGAGCGCCTCGCGTGAACTCATGACGCCGAGCTGGTCGCCATTGGCGAGGACAACACGAACTTTCGGGGCGCGGATGCGGTCGTTGATCCGCGTCATATCGCGGAAACGACCCCTGTTTTGGTCTCTTTGTGGCTTAGCGATGGCTTTGTCCTCCAGTGGGTATATGCGACACGCCGGAGCACGGACGGACAAGGCCGCCGCACGAAACCGGTGCGAAGAGTGGTAGGGAACGATGGACCAAGCGCCGGATCATAGATCGGAGACAGCGGGGAGAAACCGATCATGAAACAGATCGGTTTTGAGGGTCATTGTGTATCGTTCCAAGAAAATCATTGAGCGGCTGGGGGCCGGAATCGTGACGCCCGGCTGGTCCTCGCAAACAAATTGCTGGGACCGGTTGAACGTCTGAGGCGATTGAATACGGGACTGATCCGATTTCGGCAAGCCTGATTTTTCCGGAGATTTCCGGGATCTGCTCAAGTTGATCTTCTGTCCCGAAGAAGGCTGTGGGCCAAACTCGGCTCGCGGGCTGCATGGATGACCAACACCACAACCCAGATTGCATCGTGTCGGCGGAAATACACGGAATAAGGGAAAGGCCGGATGATGACCTTGCGGAAATCCAGATAGGTCACTCGATAGGCTTCCCCAGACCGCTCGATTTTTGGCAATGAGGCATAAAAAGCACTGATCAGTCGTTCGCCCAGGCCGACATGTCCTTTTTCATCATACCAAGCCGCCGCTTCCGCGAGATCCATTAGTACGGCCGGCAGAATCCGAATCTCGCTCATGCACGAATTGCCGCAAGCTTGTCCTTGAATTGCTGGGGGGTCAAAGCCGAAGCGGGATCGCCAATAAAGTCAGCCCATCGTTGATCCAATAGCTCTTTTTCTTCCGCAGAAACCTCCATGGCTTCAAGCTCGGGGCCGACGGATTTCCAGATCTCATCCACCAATTCGAGTTTTTCCCGAACCGATAAAGCCTGAATCTGGGGTAACCCTGTCAGTATCATTGGAGAAATCCTACCATAAAACGCCGACAGGCCAAGTTCGCGTTTCGCAAAATCACAGACTCCGCTCCGCGATCTCCGATTTCACCTTGGCGATGAAATCTTCCAGCGGCATCGTCGTGAGTTCTTCCGTATCGCGGCGGCGGATGGAAACGGTGCCTTCGTCCACTTCCTTCTGGCCGAGCACGATCATGTAAGGAATGCGGTCAAGACGGGCGAGACGGATCTTCGCGCCGACCTTGTCCGGCGTGCGGTCGATCGAAACACGCACACCGGCGTCTGCAAGCTTCGCGGTCGCGGCTTCCGCTGCTTCCTGGGTCTTCTCGGAAATCGGAATGACGCGGACTTGCTCGGGAGCGAGCCAGGTTGGGAATTTCCCTTCGAAATGCTCGATCAGCAATCCGGTGAAACGCTCCAACGAACCGAACGGCGCGCGGTGGATCATCACGGGAACGTGTTGCGCGTTATCCGCGCCGACGTAGGTCAGTCCGAAACGGACGGGCAGATTGTAGTCCACCTGCACGGTGCCGAGCTGCCAGTCGCGGCCGATCACGTCCTTCACCACAAAGTCAATCTTCGGTCCGTAGAAAGCGGCTTCACCGAGTTCTTCCGTGTAATCCACACCAAGCGTTTGCACGGCCTCACGGAGGGCCGCTTCCGCCTTGTCCCAGTTTTCCGGCGCGCCGACGTATTTGTCGGACTCGGGATCACGCAGTGAAAGGCGCACGCGGTAGTCGTGCATGCCGAGGGTCTTAAGAACTTTTTTCACCAGCTCAAGGCAGCCCGTCACTTCCTCAGCCACTTGATCCGGCGTGCAGAAAAGATGGGCGTCATCCTGGGTGAAGCCACGGACGCGAGTCATGCCGCCGAGCTCGCCGGACTGCTCCCAACGGTAAACCGTCCCGAACTCCGCCAGCCGGACCGGCAGGTCGCGGTAGGAGTGATGATCGCTCGCATAGATCTTGATGTGGTGCGGGCAGTTCATCGGCTTCAGCAGATAGCCCTCGTAAGTGCCGTCTGATAGACCGTTGATCAGCGTAGCGCAGGTCGCGTCCTCGTCGGCGAGTTTTTCCAACACGTCGCGCTCGGCGATGGCCGGATACTGGCTCTCCTGATAGTAAGGGAAATGCCCGGACGTCCGATAGAGGTCCAGCTTGCCGATGTGCGGGGTGAAAACCTGCGAGTAGCCCTGCTTGTCGAGCTCCTGGGTGATGAATTCCTGCAACGAACGGCGGACGAGCGCGCCCTTTGGTTTCCAAAGAACCAGTCCCTGACCGACCATTTCATCGATGTGGAAAAGCCCGAGTTCGCGGCCGAGCTTCCGGTGGTCGCGCTTCTTCGCTTCTTCCAAACGGTTGAGGTGCGTTTCCAACTCCTCTTTGTTTTCAAACGCCGTGCCGTAAAGCCGCTGAAGGCTGCCCTTCGATTCATCGCCCAGATAGAACGACGCGGAAACCGACATCAGCTTCACGTTCTTGCACTTCGACGTGTAGCCGACGTGTGGTCCCGCGCAGAGGTCGATGAAATCTCCGTTCTGGAAACACGAGATTTGCTCGCCTTCCGGAATCTTGTCGATCAGGTCGAGCTTGAAACGCGAGGGATTGCCCGGGCGTTCCGTGAGTCCGCCGAGCCGGCCGCTTTCCGCCATCGCCTTCGCATCCTCGCGGGAGATCGCCTTGTATTCGAACTTCTGGTTCTCCTTCGAGATCTTCTTCATCTCCGCTTCGATCTTCTCGAAATCATCCGGAGTGATCCGGTGCTTCATCTCGAAGTCATAGTAGAAACCGGCTTCAATCGGCGGGCCGTAGGCGAACTGCGCGTCCGGCCACAGCCACAGGATGGCGGTGGCCATCACGTGGGCGGAGGAGTGGCGGACCCGTTCCAGGTCGGTCATTTGGGCGCGTTCGTCGAGAGTCTTGCGTTCGGACATGGGGAAAGTTGAGAGTTTGGAGTTGAGTGTTGATAGTACGAAAGAAGATGAAGAGAGGTGGGGCGAGAGGCGGGTGACAGCGAGGATTCTTCCTCTTTCCATCAACTATCAACTCTCAACCCCTTCCTCACCGGTCCATCAGCGCGAACTTGAGTTCCGCCTCGGACACCACCTCGCCATTCACGAGGCAGCGGCAGCGGGTCTGGCCGATGGCGCCGCGCATCCTGATGATTTCGGTTTCGATGAAAAGCGTGTCGCCGGGCAAAACCGGACGCCGCCATTTCACACTGTCCGCGCTCATGAAGTAGCCGATTTTCCCCGCGTTCTCCGGCTTGCGGAGCATCAGCACCGAGGAAACCTGCGCCATCGCCTCAAGCTGCAGGACACCCGGCATGATCGGATGGCCCGGGAAATGGCCTGCGAAATAAGGCTCGTTGATCGTGATGTTTTTCATCCCGGTGCACTTGCTGTCGCCGAGGCAGTCGACGATGCGGTCCACCATCAGGAACGGATAGCGGTGCGGCAGGATTTTCAGCACCTCGTTGATGTCCAGCACGCTTTCGCCATGTGGGATCAGGATCGGGGCCGGCACCATCATCCGCATCCGCGCGTATTCGGCTTTCAGCCTGGAAGCCATCTTCGTGTTCGGGCCGTGACCCGGCTTCACCGCGATCACATGGCCGAAAATGCGGATACCGGAGAGCATCAGGTCGCCGATCAGATCGAGCGCCTTGTGGCGGGCGAACTCGTTGTTGAAACGCAGCGCCTCCTTCGACATGATCTCATTGCCGCGGATCACCACCGCGCTTTCGAGCGAACCGCCCTTGATCAGGCCCTTTTCGAGCAGCGGTTTCACGTCCTCGTAGTAAACGAAAGTCCGCGCCGCGCAGATTTCCTTTTCGTAAAGCTCCGGAGTGACCTCGCTGGAGAAATACTGCGTGAACCGCCCGTCCGGACCCACATTGGTCACCGAGACCTTGAACGTCTTGCATGGAACGATCGTAATGATCGTGCCATCGCCCGTCTCCAGGTGGATCGGCTCGCGGATCTCCCACACCTTGCGCGGAGCCGTCTGGGCGAGCAGGCCCACCTTCTTGATCATTTCCACAAACGGTTTCGAAGAGCCATCGCCGATCGGTGGCTCGTTGGCGTCCATTTCGATCAGCGCGTTGTCCACGCCCATCCCGGTGAGGGCGGAAATGACGTGCTCCACCGTGTGGACCTTCACCGATCCCTCGGCCAGCGTCGTCGCCCGTTCCACCGTCTGGACCTTGTCCACATCGGCGTTGATGAACGGCTGGTCCGGCAGATCAATGCGGCGGAACTTGAATCCGTGGCCTTCCGGAGCGGGCTTGAGCGTGAGCGTGACCTTCTCCCCGGTGTGGAGTGAAGTGCCTTCGAGAGTGGCGGAGCCAGCGAGAGTGTGTTGAACAGCGGCGGACATGGACGCGCAGGGTTAATTCTCCGCCCCCAAGTATCAAGCCAGAATGGTGACCGCTCCGAAAGCCCCCAAAAGTCGTCCAGGACTTCAGTCCAATGCCTTTAATGATTGGCGGAAATGTCGCCTGATTTCTTGATCCCGCGAGGGATGACAGAGGGGAGCCCGGGGTCGGGCGTCAGCGACCACCCCGGGTTTCACGTCCAAAAGCAATTCGACCCCGGCAGCGGGTCATGGAAGCCTGCGCGGTCCGTGGCCATGCGGACGTTTCCGGCACACCTTTGCAGGGTGCTGATTTGAGAAGAATCCTTGTCCCGGGGTGGTCGTTGCTCCCGCTCCTCGACCCCGGGCTGATGTCCGCGATCCCTTGCCGGGATCAAGCAGCGGACTGTCCGCGATCCAATCCTTAAAGGCATGGGCCTTCAAGTGAGGCTGATCGCCGATGACTCCTGATAGCAGGATTTCTTCATTTTTCGAGAAAACAGTCACGGTGGGAATATATGACAAGTTACCGGCTTTTTGGCAAGGTGGATGGCGTGTTTCCGCCTGCTGCCGGACACCGAAACCAGGTTTGCGTGCGCAGTCCGGCATCAATGGCGGCGTTGGCGGGAGCGGTGAGAATCAGATCGGAGACAGGGAAAATGGGAAAAACGGAGAGCGAGGCTGAGGAAACGGGGGCCGAGCGATGGAAAACGGAACCGGAGGAATGAAAAACGCTGCCGGAGTTGCGGGAAACGTTTTCGGCGGGGCTGAAAACGGATCGGGCGAAGAGGAAAACGGTGGCGGGAGGAGTCAAAACGGGAGGGCGGTATCAGGTGACAAAACCGGCGGGGGATGTCGGATGCGGGGTGGACCGGGGAATGGTAAGGAAGTCGGGCATGACTATTTCCACGTTCTAATACCTGATGGGGGTGAAGGGTTTTCGTCGGATTGGCACGTGAAATCGAGCGTTCCGCCTGATAGGTTTTCCGAGGATGGTAGAAGCTGGGGGAGAATGTCGAAAACTGAGGGAGTGCGGCACGCTCTGCTGCCGCCAGGTGGCGGATGGATGCTCTGCTCCATGAGGGGCGGAGCTCTTTTAATGGCGAGGGCGTCTTGTCCATGCGAACGAGGAGGAAGAGCTCCGCACCACATCCAGCAGAGCTGGAGCCGCCATGGGCGCGAGCAGAGCTTCGCGCACTCCGGGAGACCGGAACGGGACCCACCGGCCATGTTGGGCCATCGTCCACGGCAGTTGGATATCCTTCTTTGGCGGGATTCCAGCCCGGCGGTGCCTTGATCCGCCGGGAGAAAACGGATTGCCATTTCCGGGCCGGTCGTTAGCGTTTCCGGCATGACCCAAAACTCGCGTGAAGCGCTCATCGAGCTGTTGTTCCTTTCGCTCTATCTGGATGACCACCTCTCGCTCGCCGAAGATGACGTGCTCACCACCGCGCTCGATTCGCTGGGTTGGGAATCGACGGATTCACGCGAGAAGCACGTTTTCAAATCCTTCGCCCTTGCGCGTGCGAACTATGAGGATGCGATCAAGTGCGATGAGTTTCTGAAAGCCAAGGCCGCCATCATCAAGCGCGATGGCGAGGAGGCCGCGGCGATCACGTGGCTCTCGAAAGTGCTCGGATCCGACGGCCTGACCTACATGGAAAAGCGTTTTCTCGATCAGCTCGAAGCCCAGTTGTTTCCCCAAGCCTGAGTCCGATGAAGCGCCTGTGGCATGCGCTGGGTGTGGCCGGTGTGATCGCGCTCGGTTTGGCATCGCGGCGTTTCGGAATCTTTCCGGCGGTGATGGGAAAGTATCCGGGCGACGTGTTGTGGACGCTGATGGTCTATCTCGGATGGGGTTTTGTTTTTCCGAAATGGCCGGTTGGCAGGATCGCGCTGCTCGCCCTGGTGACGTCGTTCGGAGTCGAGTTTGCGAAATTTTGTCACGCGCCGTGGCTGGAGAATTTCCGGAATACGAAGTTCGGGCATCTGGTATTGGGATACACCTTCTCGTGGGGAAATCTCGTGGCCTACACGATCGGCGCGGGAATCGGGGCGGCCGGTGAACGGGCGATTCAATTTTCGGCCCAGCGTTTCATCTGGACGAAGCGTTTCCGTTCGCCGCCCCAACAGTAGAGGATGACCTTGTCGCCGATTTGCGCGAAGAGCCTTTTCGCGAGCGCTCGGTCCTCGGCGATGACGGCGAGGCGGGCGTAGGCGTTGAGGATTTCGGCGGAGTCTGGATAGGTTTTGCGCAGGAGTTCGAATCCCTGTTGGGTTTTCCGCCAGGAGGCCTTGGTCTCGCTGAAAATATCGTCGTAGTAGCCGCGCTGGTCGGCGATGACGCGGGCGTAACCTTCGAGGCCGAGACCGCCGGGGCGGTCGATCTCCTTCTCGGCCGCCGCTTCCCAATCGCCCTCGGCGCCATACCAGCGGGTCATCAGGAACTTGGCCTGCGCGAGGTCATGCTGGTAATAGGCAGGTTCGAACGTCTTCGCTTCATCGAACAGTTTTGCAAACTCCGCCTTCGTCCACGACTGGCCGAGCGCGACCTTCATCGATACCTGCCACCAGACCGGGCATTTCACCGGCAGGTCCTTGGACTGGTCCAGAAGTGTGCGGGCGGAGGTGAGCCTTTCATGAAACAAGCGCCAGCCGTCCTCGGTGACTTCGTTGGCATAACCAGTGCCGCGGGCGTGCCACGCGTAGCTCGTGAAGAAATCCGCATGCGCGATCCGGGCGGTGATGGAGTCCGGAAATTTCTTCTCCCAGTCCTGATGGATCTGCTCATGGAGCTGCCACATGCTCTCGGGCTCATCCTCGCGGCAGTCGAGCGAGTCGTAGAAATGATGGAGCCTCCAACAGCCGTTGCCGAACTTCTCCTTGCTGGTGCGGGCTTCGTTGGCCCGGGCTTCCAGTTGATCGAAATTACGGGTGTTGTAAAACTGCCGCGTCTCGTGGCGGTAGGCCTCCTCCTCCTTCATGACCAGATCCTCGCCCGCGGCGAACGCGGCCTTTTCGGGAGAAAATTCCTCTCGTTTGCAGGAAGTGGCGGCCAGCGGGAGGGCGGCGAGAAGAACGGCGGGAATCCAACGGGAAAGTGATTTCATGTGCGGGGCGGCGGAAATTTCCAGCCGCCCCAAACATGCCTGCATTCGGTCGTTAGTAAAATGAAAAGCCGTTCCACCGGTTACCCCGCCATCCGGTGCTCGCCGGTGGTCAGACCCAGCGTGGTGTCCGCATCGCTGCGGATCTTCCGATAGAGCCCGGGTTCGTCCACCAGCTTGTGGCCGTAGGACGGGATCATTTTCCGCAGCTTGCCCTGCCACTCCGGAAGGCGGGTGGCGAAGCATTTTCCGAGGATGTGGAGCATCACATCGACGGCGGTGGAAGCACCGGGGCTCGCACCTAACAATGCTGCGATCGAGCCATCCTCCGCGGACACGACCTCGGTGCCGAACTGGAGGACTCCGCCCTTTTGCGGGTCCTGCTTGATGATCTGCACGCGCTGGCCGGCGGTGAAGAGCTGCCAATCGTCGAGCGAGGCGTTCGGGAAAAACTCGCGCAGAGCATCGAGACGGTCCTGTGGTGACTGCATGACCTGCTCGATGAGGTAGCGGGTGAGATCCATGTTGTCCTTCCCGACGGCGAGCATGGGAACGAGGTTGCTGAGGCGGACGGAGCCGGGGAGATCGAACAGCGAGCCGGTTTTCAGGAACTTCGGGGAAAATCCGGCGAAGGGGCCGAACAGCAGCGAGCGCTTGCCATCGATGATGCGGGTGTCGAGGTGCGGCACGGACATCGGTGGCGCACCGACTGCGGCCTTGCCATAGACCTTCGCCTCGTGGCGGTGGGCGAGCTTTTCATCGCTACAGACGAGGAATTGGCCGCTGACGGGAAAGCCGCCGAATCCCTTGCCTTCGGGGATGCCGGACTTCTGCAACAAGGGCAGCGACGCACCACCGGCACCGACGAAGACAAAGCGTGTGGTGATCGTGCGGTCGATTTTCTTCTCCAGGTTCCGGACGGTGAGTTTCCATCGGCCATCCTTGAGGCGTTTGATGTTCTGGACCGGGTGATGGGTGGCGAGCCGGATGTTTTCCTTGCTCTCCAGATAGGCGACGAGGGCTTCGGTGAGCGAACCGAAATTCACATCCGTCCCGCCATCGGCATGGGTCGCGGCGACGGGTTCGTCCGGAGAGCGCCCTTCCAGCATCAAGGGCGTCCAGCCCGCAATGGTCTTCCGATCGGTGGTGAAAACCATGTCCTCGAAAAAGTGGTGCGCGGTCATCGCCGCGTGGCGACGGGCGAGGTACTCCTGATTTTCCCGTCCGCTGACGAAGCTCATGTGCGGGACCGGCGTGATGAATCCGGCGGGATCCGGCAGGATTCCCTCGCGCACGAGGTAGGCCCAGAACTGCTTGGAAACTTCGAAAGCATCGTTGATTTCGAGAGCCTTGGAAATGTCCACGCTGCCATCCGGACGCTCGTGGGTGTAGTTCAGCTCGCACAATGCGGCGTGGCCGGTGCCGGCGTTGTTCCAAGGATTCGAACTCTCGCGGGCGACTTCGGCGAGGGCTTCGACGATCTGGATTTTCAACGTCGGATCGAGTTGGTGAAGCAGCACGCCGAGCGTGGCGCTCATGATTCCGCCGCCGATGAGGACGACGTCGGGTTCGGCAAAGGTGTTGACTCGGTTCATGACTGGAGGCGGAGCAGGGTGGGTGCCGGATTGTGGAAACCAGAAGAAGTGCGCGGTTTTTTCCGCATTGCCGAAGCGTGGATGGGAGGGGAGTCGGGGTGGATCAAGGGGAGGATGGGGCTGGAATTCAAAAGGCGGGCAGCGGATGGGATGAAGTGCTGCATTTTGGCAACTGTTTTTTGGCCAACTGCCTCCGTATTCTGCCGCTAACCAAACAAAAAGCCGCCTCCCGGAAAGGAGGCGGCTTTGGGAAGTGGAATCGTTCAGGACGATCTCACGCGCTCAACTCAAGGAGTTGGGACGAGGGAGATGGTCTTGAGAATCCGGGAAGCGATCTGATACGGATCGCCTTGTGAGTTCGGACGGCGGTCTTCGAGGTAACCTTGATACTTGTCGTCCTTGACGAAGCTGTGCGGGACGCGGATCGATGCACCGCGGTCTGCGACACCGTAGGAGAACTTGTCGATCGCCTGGGTTTCGTGAAGGCCGGTGAGGCGCATGTGGTTGTCGGGGCCGTAAACGGCGATGTGTTCTTCGACATTGTCGGCGAAGGCTGCCATGAGGGCTTCGAAATAGGCTTTGCCGCCTTTTTCGCGAAGATACGAGGTGGAGAAGTTCGCGTGCATGCCGGAACCGTTCCAGTCGGTATCTCCAAGGGGTTTGCAGTGGTATTCGACGTCGATGCCGTATTTTTCGCAAACGCGGTTGAGGAGATAGCGGGCGACCCACATTTCGTCAGCGGCCTTCTTGGAGCCTTTGCCGAAGATTTGGAATTCCCACTGGCCTTTCGCCACTTCGGCGTTGATGCCTTCGTGGTTGATGCCGGCGTCGAGACAGAGATCAAGGTGCTCCTCGACGATGGTGCGGGCAATGTCGCCCATGTATTTGTAGCCGACGCCGCAGTAATACGGGCCTTGGCCGATCTTCGGGAAACCATCCACCGGGAAGCCGAGCGGGCGGCCGTCCTGATAAAGGAAGTATTCCTGCTCGAAGCCGAACCATGCGCCGGCATCGTCAAGAATCGTGGCGCGGCCGTTGCTTGGGTGCGGGGTGGTGCCGTCCGGCATCATGACTTCACACATGACGATCGCACCGTTCTTACGGGTGGAGTCAGGGTAGACCGCTACCGGCTTGAGCACGCAATCCGAGCTTTTGCCCTCGGCTTGCTGGGTGGAGCTGCCGTCGAAGCCCCAGAGCGGGAGTTCATCGAGAGTCGGGAAGCTTGCGAATTCCTTGATTTGGGTTTTGCCACGGAGACCCGCGACAGGGGTATATCCATCGAGCCAGATGTATTCCAATTTGTATTTGGCCATAACGTTGTATTTTTCGGTATTTAGCGGTGGTTGTAGTAGGAACCCTGAAAATGAAGCGATGACGACACCAGTCAGGGGTGCTAACTCGCTTGAATAGAGCATCCAGCGTGCCAGCTTGTTTTGATTTTCGTCAGTCGCGGGAAACACTCCAGTCAGGAGCGGCTACCGCGATGACGATGAGGCTTGTATCGTCGATTCCGGAGTTGTCGATTGCTCGTTTCAAAAGAGTTGTGACGATGTTTCGGGGTTCTTCAGCACCGTTTGCAAGGGCCGTTGAAATGTGCCGCTCCCAGAGTCCATCGATGAGTCCGTCGGAACAAACGAGGAAGCAGTCGCCGGGTTCGTAAGACACGGCCGCGAAGTGGGGGGAAACGGCCGCATGGCCACCGCCGACGATCTCGTAAAGAGCCGCGCGACGAGGGTGGGAGCGGTATTGGATTTCGCTGATTTCGCCGCGTTTCCACTGGCTCCAGGCGAGGGTGTGGTCGCGGGTGAGCTGCTCGAGTTTGCCGCCCCGCGAGCGGTAGATGCGGGAATCGCCGACGTTCGCGATGTAGAGATTGTCCGGGGTGAACCAGGCGAGGGCGAGGGTGGCCGCCATGCCGGATTTTTCGTCACAGCCATGGGCGGCGGCGTTGATGTGCTCGTGGATGGAGCGAAGGGCGTCGGCGAGGTGGGTGAGCGAGTCGGGATAGAAACCGGAGGCGGCGGCCTTGAAGGTTTCCGGGATGATCTCGGTCATCTGCTGGAGGATGATCGCGGAAGCGATGTCACCGGCGTTGCCCCCGCCCATGCCGTCGGAAATGGCGAAGACGAGGTCGTGGGAGGTGAGCGACTGGCTGCCGTGAGCGGGCAGGGTTTCCGCGCCTTCGGGGCTGGAGGCGAATGCGATGAGCGAATCGTCGTTGCGGGGCTTGCGGGAGCCGCTGTGGGTGAGGGCTGCCCAATGGAGGGTCGCGGCGGCGGACACGGGTGGGTTTTCTGGCGGGTTCTTAAATGGCGGAGTCTATCAATCCGGGGGGCGGCGGGAGAATTTCCGCGAGTTCGAAATCGATGATGCAGAAGCTGCCGAGCTTGTCGGAGTAGGTGATGTTGCGTGGTTCGGCATCCAGGTGGCGGACACCGTATTCGCGCTCGAGTTTGGCGAAGAGCTTGTCGGACTTTTCCTTGGTGATCTGGGAGGCCAGCTTGCCGCAGTTGGTGGAGACGAAGTAGTTTTCCTCCGGATGCTCTTCCAGCAGGCGGGGCACGTAGGGGCAGCCGCGTTCTTCGAGCGTTTTGAGCACGGCCACTTCGGTTGCGTAACGTTCATCGGCACCGGTCCCGCGGAACCGCTTGTGGACGTGGCCTTGGAAATCGATCCGTACGAGTGAGCGGATGCCGTCTTTGAGTGGTTCGATACCCATTTTTACTGGGCTCAACAAACGCCGGGGCTCCCTCGCTGTCACGCTTTTGTTCGGAAATGCGAACCTGAAATTTCCCATAAAAGTCCGTTGCCAGCCTGCCTTTGCAAGGCTATGCACGCCGCATGTCAATCGTAGCCGAAGACTCTCCCGTGATCGAAAAAACCAAGGAACTCTGCGCCCAAATCGCCAGCGATCCTTCATTCCTCAAGCTCCAAGCCAACGTCGAGCGCTTCCTGAGCGACGATGCCGCCCGCTTGCAATACCAGAGCGTGCATGAAAAAGGCGAGGAACTGCATCACAAGCAACACGCCGGTGTCGAACTCGGCGCTTCCGAAATCCGCGAATTCGAATCCGCCCGCGAGGCGCTTTTCGAAAACTCCGTCGCCCGTGACTTCCTTTCCGCCCAGCGCGACCTGGAGAACCTCCAGAAGGAAATCGGCAAATACGTGGGTGCCACGATCGAGCTCGGCCGCGTGCCGACCTCCGACGACCTCGCTGCAGCCAACGGTGGTGGATGCTGCGGCGGTGGTGGCGGCGGCGGCTGCGGTTGCTGATCCCGTTGAATTTTCATAATCCGAAAAGCCCGCCATTCGACCGGCGGGCTTTTTTTGTTAGATAAGGCGGGGCTTTTTCCGTTTCCGAAAAGTCCGCCACCGTGGTAGGCATGGCGCGTGCAGTCACTTCGCTGGATTCTTTTGCTCATCCTCACCTTCGCCTCGGTCCAATGTTACAGGATCGGGCCGCCGCCGGGTGTCCGGGAGTTTCGCCCGACCCCGCCCCCCAGCCAGAATAGTGGCGGCGGAAGTCGTGGCGGCGGCACGTCGATGGCCTCGATGATGCGGCAGGTGAACCTGAGGGTGGACATGGTCCGCCGTGGCACCCACGGCCGGAAAGTGGTCAGGCCGATGACGCCGCGCTACATCACCATCCACGCCACGGAAAACTACAGCGCCGACGCGGCCCAGCACTCGCTGGCCTTGAAAAACGGCGCCCTGCGGTCGGCGAAGACCCGCCATGGCAACCGCATCGGCTATCTGATCTGGCATTTCACCGTGGACGATCACCGTGCCATCCAGCACATGCCGACCAACGAACAGGGCGAGCACGCGGATTTCGACGGACCCGGCAACCGTTACTCGATCGGCATCGAGATGTGCGAGAACCGTAGCGGCAACCGCTCCGTCACCGTCGAGCGAACGGCCAGGCTCACCGCCGTGCTGATGAAGCGGAACAGCATTCCTCTTAGAAACGTCGTGCCCCACTACCATTGGCCGCGTCGGGGAAAAAATCCGCCCAATAAAAACTGCCCGCATTTCCTGATGGAGAACGGCCGCCCCGGGGCGAAGTGGCGCGGTTTCCTCGGCAGGGTGAATTATTATTACCAGCAGTTGGACTGATGAACGGGCCGTCGAAGGATCATGGCAGCCCGGGCAACCGCGAGGTCGTGCTGGAGCCCGACGTTTACTACGTCTGCCAGCGCTGCACCGCATGCTGCAAGTGGCCGGGCGATGTCAGGATTGAGGAGGACGAGATTCCGCGCATCGCCGGATTTCTCGGATTGTCGGAAGGGGATTTTCTCGACCAGTTCACGCGCCTGCGAACTAACCGACAGGGTCTTTCCCTCCTCGAAAAGGAAAACCACGAATGCATCATGCTCGAAGGAAACGCCTGCCGCATCCACGCGGTGAAGCCGGAGCAATGCAGCGGATTTCCCAACAAGTGGAACTTCCCCGGCTGGCGTCAGGTTTGCGAAGCGATCCCGACATCGGTGAAAAATGATTCACGCCCGCTGGCGCAGGCGGGTCCAAAGTGAAAAGGGCGAGAGCGATTTGCAGGCTAGCGCCGGTTTTTCGATCAGGTGCCAGCTCAACAGCGCCGCAGTGATGGAAATGACGTAAACCAGCAACACGGAACCCAGCGATGTGAGCATGCCGAGCTGGATGAGGACGTTGATCACCACCGAGTGATAGATATAGATGCCGTATGAAATATCAGTGCCACCCAGCAGGCGGTTCGACAGCGGGCGGAAGCTGAACGCACCGGCGATGGTGGCGAAGGCGAGGATCGTCCGCGACGGCAGATAGGCGATGTAGAACGGCACCGAGCGGTCCGCCACGAGGAAATGCTGCAAGGCCATGAAGACAACGTAACCCGCGAAGTAGTGGAGGAACTTCCCCTCGATCCACGGCATGAGTTTCTCGAAATTCCGATGGATCAGGATGCCGAGCAGGAACATCCAAAGGTGCGGAACGAGGGTGACGTGGAGTAGCTTGAAAACGACCGGCGCGCCCGTGAACCCGCCGGGGCCGTTCACCTGACCGTCCATGATGCAGTAGAGCACGAACGATACGAAAAACAGCAGGGGTGTGATGAATTTGTCCCGACTCCTGCGGGCTGTCAGATAACAGAAAATCGGAATGAACAGATAGAACTGGAGTTCCACCGTGATCGTCCACAGCGCTCCGTTTGCCACGCCGATGCCAAATCCGCGGAAGTGCTCGGGATTGTAGAATTGGAAAAAGCTGATCTGGCCGGTCAGCCACGCCATGAAAACGGGCGAGAGGGTGAAGTCGGGCTTGAGGAATCCGAAGAAAGCCAACGCAGCGAGCGTCACTCCCAGACAGACCCACAGCGCGGGAAAGATCCGCAGGGCCCGCCGCCAGAAGTAGCCTTTGAGATCGGCTGGATTTCTCTCGTAGGATTTCGTGATCAGAAAGCCGCTGATCACGAAAAAGACCGGCACGCCCGGTAGCATGATCAGCGCGTCGAAAAGCTGTTTTCCCCACGCCGGCAGCATCTTCACCAGCGGCGTGTGTCCGATCGCATGCGCCACCACGACCTGCGCCGCCGCGAGCAGGCGGATGAGGTCGAAATTGTTCTGTCGGTGGGGGGAGATCATGAAAAGCCGCCCACCTTTAGGTCCGGGAGCCCTTCAGAGCGAGTCAAAACCCGCCGGGTACACGATCGCGTTATCGATCAGCCGCACATCGCCGTAGAAGACCGCCGTCGCCAGCAGGGCGGGGCGGGTGATTTGCGTCACTGGCTGGAGCGTTTCCGCATCCACGAGTGAGAGGTAGTCAACGCGGGTGAGTGGGGATGCTTCGATGCCCGCCCGCGCGGTTTCGAGGATTTCGGAAACGGAGGTACCTTTCGAACCGTCCAACAAAGCCCTGCGGATGCGCGGGGCGTCGGCGCGTTGTTCCGGGCTGAGGCGGACGTTTCTCGACGACATTGCCAGCCCGTCCTTTTCGCGGATCGTCGGGCAGCCGACGATTTTTACCGGCACATCCAGATCCCGGACCATGCGGCGGATGATGGCGAGTTGTTGGAAATCCTTCTCGCCGAAGACGGCCATGTCGCAGCCGGTCAGTAGGAAAAGTTTCAGCACCACGGTGCAAACCCCGTCGAAATGGCCCGGCCGCGTCGCGCCGCAGAGTCCGGCGGAAAGCAGCGACTCCGTCACCGTCACCGAGCGGTCCGCGAAATACATCGAACCTGCCTCCGGTGCGAAAACGACGTCCACGCCCTCAGCCTCGCAAGCGGCGAGATCCGTCTCCAACGGCCGGGGATAGGCAGCGAGATCGGCGGCACGGTCGAACTGAATGGGGTTCACGAAAATCGAAACGATGACCGTTCCATCGGGTCCCGCGATAGTCCGCGCCTTGCGGATCAGCTCCAGATGACCTTCGTGCAAGGCTCCCATGGTCGGCACCAGGACTTTAGTGCCCGCGCTGTTTTTCAAAACTTCTCTGAGTGCTCCGCCACTGTCCGCAACCGTCATGAGGGATGCTAGAATGCTCTCCGGGCGGCCCGCAAGCCTGAGACTGCGGGAGTTATGCGAAGTGGTCCGCACAGAGGACTGTGCGGACCACCAAGGCTAAAAAAAAGCGGGCGCGGACCGATGAAACGATCCGCGCCCGAGATAGCACATTTTCC
>JBDSNC010000085.1:0-8431 GCA_039915545.1 Luteolibacter sp. | reverse complement strand
CCCGAGCTTGTGGAAAAAGCCGCGCGGATCGCCGCAAAGGAAATCCGCGCCAGCGGCATCCAATGGACCTTCGCTCCCTGCGTCACCGTCCCCCGCGACATCCGCTGGGGCCGCTCGTATGAAGGCTATTCCGAAGACCCCGCATTGGTCGCCAAGCTCGGTCTCGCCGCCGTCCGCGGTCTGCAAGGGGCCGATCTGGCAGATCCGTCCTCGGCCCTCGGCTGCGCGAAGCATTTCATCGGCGACGGTGGCACCACCTTCAAAACCGCCTCCAGCGGTGGCCTGCTCGACCAAGGCGACACCCGTGTGGATGAAGCCACGCTCCGCTCCGTCCATTTGGCAGGCTATCCGGCCGCGATCGACGGCGGAGTGGGCACGATCATGCCGTCCTACAGCAGTTGGAACGGCGTGAAATGCTCGGGCAACAAGTTCCTCCTCACCGATGTGTTGAAAAAAGAACTCGGCTTCGAAGGCTTCGTGATTTCCGACTACAACGCCATCGACCAGATCGTCCCGCCCACCGCGGAACAGACGGTGCTGGCGAGCAACAACGCTTCCGGTCAGGTGAAAACCGGCGATTACAAAAAATGCATCGAGATTTCCATCAACGCCGGCATGGACATGGTGATGGTCACGAATGCCTATCGGGAGTTCGTCACCCTGCTCCAGGAGCTGGTGCGGGAGGAAAAAATCCCGATGGAGCGCATCGATGACGCCGTCACCCGCATCCTCCGCGTGAAGTTCGCCATGGGCCTGATGAAAAAGGACGCCGTGCTGACGGCGGATGCCGGGCTGCAAAAGGAGTTCGGCTCCGAGGCCCACCGCGCCGTCGCCCGTGAAGCCGTCCGCCAGTCCGTGGTCCTTTTGAAAAACGAAGGCAAGGTCCTGCCGCTTTCCAACAAGGCCAAACGCATCCACGTCAGCGGCCGTGGCGCGGACGACCTCGGCATGCAGTGCGGCGGCTGGACCATCGACTGGCAGGGCAGGCGCGGCGAAGTAACCACCGGCGGCACCACCATTCTCAAGGCTCTTCGCGAATCCGCAGGCAAGGACTGCTCCGTCACCCGCGCCGGCGATGGCTCGGAAGCCAAAGGGGCCGACGTCGCCGTCGTCGTGATCGGCGAGGTTCCCTATGCTGAGATGGAAGGCGACCGCAGCAGCCTCGAACTCTCGGCGGAAGACAGTGCCTCCATATCGGACGCGAAAGCTGCCGGAGTTCCCGTGGTGGTCGTCATCCTCTCCGGACGCCCGCTCGTGCTCGGCTCCGCAGCCACCCAGGCGGACGCGATTGTCGCCGCCTGGCTTCCGGGAACCGAAGGCCGGGGCGTGACCGACGTGCTGTTCGGCGATGTTCCGCCAACAGGCAGACTTTCGTTCACCTGGCCTCGCTCGATGGACCAGATTCCTCTCGGCCACGGCAAGACGGCAACCAAGGATCCACTCTTTCCGATCGGCTTCGGACTGGGCTACTAACTTCTGAATGATCTACTGGTCCTGAATGAATTCTTGGCAATGCAGGCTCAAAAGTTAAACTCCCCTCACCTTCCTACTCCACCAAAGTTTCCCTGTACAAAGATGCATACGACCATGGAAGACATCGCCCGCGAATGCGGGGTGACGAAAATGACAGTCTCCCGGGTGTTGGCCGGACGAGACGGAGTGAAGAAGTCCACGCGGGACAAGGTGCTGGAAACGGCAACCCGGTTGAACTACGAGATCAATGCCCTTGCGCAGAGTTTCAACTCGAACCGCAGCGGTTTCGTCGGCATCGCCACCCCGTTCGACGGGCTATTGGGTTCCAGTTATTTCAAGGACGTCGTGAACGGTTTCCGGCGCGTTCTCGATGATACGGTTTTCTCCTTTTCCCTGTTTGATACCAATTCGGCATCCTTCAACAACGGGGAAAAACTGGGCAAACTCTACCGTCAGCGCCGGGCCGACGCGCTGCTGCTGCTGGCAGTGCATACCACGGACGGCTTTATGGAAACGCTGGAGCAACTGCGCATCCCGATGGTGGTGGTGGGCGAACGCGTCGATCATCCGGATGTCTGCTCCGTCAGTTGCCGTGACCGTCACGGCATGCGCCAGATCTGCGATCATTTGTTCAAGCTGGGCCATCACCGGATTGGCTTCGTCGAGGGACCACGTGATTTCTCCACGGCCAGCCGGCGCAAGGAAGGCTTTGTGGAATCCTGCTTGGAAAAGGGTTTGGAAATCCCCGACGGCTATTTCCAACAGGGGCACTACAACACCCGGGGCGGTCGTGAGGCAGGACGAATCCTCCTCAGTCAGGACCCGAGACCCACTGCGATCATCGCCGCCAACGACGCCATGGCCTATGGAGTCTACGAGAGCGTCCGCGAGCTGGGATTGAGAATTCCGCAGGATGTTTCCATCGTCGGCTTCGACAATGAAACCGCGGCGGCGGACATGTTTCCTCCGCTCACCACCGTCCATCAGCCCGTCAGCGAGATGGGTGAGGAGGCGGCCCGGATCCTCTTGGACGCAATCTCCAACGACAAGCTTCCCGCAGGTCAGAAGGTGCTCGACGTTTCGCTCATCGTGCGGGAGTCGACCGCTCCGGCATCGGCATGATCCAAGCGGCGGTCGAGCACCCCGTCATCTGGCTCGCCCGCCAAACACTTCGTGGAGACCAAGGTTTTTGATGGCTTCTCCCACGGGCAGCGTTTGTTCAAACGATTTTCCGTGAATTTGATCGCCGGATGAGTCCGGCATTGCCGTCGGGCGGGTCGTCGGTCCATTCCTTGAATCCAGTCGACTAGCCATTTGGCCAATGCCACAAAAATTGCTTGTCAGATCTGGAAACCCCAATAAGTTACCGGTAAATAGATTTTACTCCGCTCAACCCAAGCGGCTTGGAAAATTCGATCGGCCCGTCAAAAAACACCCACTCGAAGGCTAGAACTCCCATTTTGGAATGATCCTACCACAAATTCGAATCCTCATGATCCACCGTTTTGTTCCCTTGTCATTGATGAGCTTCCTGCTCACTGCGAACATTTTATGCGCAAAGGCTCCGTTCGCCGCGGCTGACGATGCCCGGGCGCGCGGGCTGCTTGCGAAGATGACACTGGAGGAAAAAATCGGCCAGCTCCGCCAGATCATGCCCAAGGAAATGCCGGACGAGGCGAGCGAAAAACTCGTCAGCGCCGGGCAGGTCGGTTCGTTGCTCAACGTCGTCGAGCCCGATCAAATCCGCTACTGGCAGGATCTCGCGACCCAGAAAACACGCTTGGGAATTCCTCTGATCGTCGGCCGGGACGTGATCCACGGCTTCCGCACGATCCTGCCGATTCCGCTAGGGCAAGCCGCCAGTTGGAATCCGGCACTGGTCGGGGAAAGCGCCGCGGTGGCGGCCCAGGAAGCCCGTTCCGTCGGCGTGCATTGGACATTCGCGCCGATGATCGATGTCACCCGCGAGCCGCGGTGGGGACGGGTGGCGGAAAGTTTCGGTGAAGATCCTTTTTTAACATCCGCCTTCGGAGCTGCCTCTATCAACGGCTATCAGGGTGATGACCTGAGCTCGTCCGTCCGGGTCGCCGCCTGTGCGAAGCATTTCGCCGGCTACGGTGCGACCGAAGCGGGGCGGGAATACAACACCACCTGGGTTCCGGACCAGTTGCTTTGGGAAATGCACCTGCCCTCCTTCAAGGCGGCGGTGGATGCCGGCGCGGCCACTTTCATGGCGGCTTTCAACGACCTCAACGGCGTTCCCGCTTCCGGCAATTCGTTCCTGCTCAACGATGTCCTGCGCAAACGCTGGGGATTCGAGGGCTTCGTCGTGAGCGACTGGGACTCGGTGAAACAACTCACCACGCACGGCATCGCCGCGGACGAAGGCGAGGCGGCTTTCCTCAGCGCCCGGGCCGGTGTGGACATGGAAATGAACTCGTCCTGTTTCGGAGAACACCTCCGCGACCTCGTCACTTCCGGAAAAATCAAGGAGGCGGAAATCGATGCGAAAGTGCTCGCCATTCTCCGGATCAAATCCGCGCTGGGTCTGTTTGAAAAACCATCCCCCGCGCCGGGCACCACCTATCCGCCGCAGCCGACTTCGGCAGCCCTGGAAACCGCCAAGCGGATGGCTGAGGAAAGCTTTGTCCTCCTGAAGAACGAGAAAGCCACGCTTCCGATCGATCCCGCCAAGAGCCGGATCGCGCTGATCGGCCCGATGGCACACCAGCCTTACGAACAAATGGGAACCTGGGTCGTCGACGGGCGGCCCGAGGATTCCGTCACTCCCCGGGCCTCCTTCGAGGCACTGGCGAAGGAAACCGGAGCCAAGGTCACTTTTGCGAAGGGCCTGGCCTACAGCCGGGATCGCTCGGAGGAAGGCTTTGCGGAGGCGGTCGCCGCGGCGAATGCATCCGACGTCGTCATTTTCGTCGGTGGCGAGGAATCCATCCTCTCCGGCGAGGCGCGCACCCGGACAGACCTTTGCCTGCCAGGAGCCCAGGAGCGCCTGATCCAGGTCCTCGCGGAAACCGGCAAGCCGATCATCCTCGTCGTGATGGCCGGCCGACCGCTCGTTTTGGAAAACGTCCTGCCGCACGTGGCTGCCCTGGTTTACGCGTGGCATCCCGGGACGATGGCCGGTCCCGCCCTCGCGGACATCCTGACGGGTGTCGCCAATCCATCCGGAAAACTACCTATCAGCTTTCCGCGCTCAGTCGGCCAGATCCCGATCTACTACAACCAACGGAACACCGGCCGGCCGAAGGACATGAACGACTACACGCCGATCGACAAAATCCCGGTCGGCCAGAAACAATCGTCGCTCGGCTTCACCAGCTACTTCCTCGACGAGAGCAACGAGCCGCGCTTCGCCTTCGGGGAAGGGCTGAGTTACACCAGTTTCAAATACGGGGCCGTCCGCATCGCGATGAGCGAGATCCCACTGGGCAAACCGGTCGAAGTGAGCACCGAGCTGACCAATACCGGAGAACGTGCCGGAGCGGAAGTCGTGCAACTCTACATCCGCGATGTCGCTGCCAGCATCACCCGCCCGCTCCGGGAGCTGAAGGGGTTTCAGAAAATCACGCTCACGCCCGGTCAGACGAAGACGGTGAAATTTACGCTCACGCCGGAGCTCCTGTCGTTTCCGGGGCCGGATGGAGTGCCGCGCCTGGAGGCAGGGCAGTTCGAAGTCTTCGTGGGAGGAAGTTCGAAAACAGTCAATCAAAGCGCGTTCCGGTTGATGGATTCTTCCGGTAATCCGTAACGATTTCCGAAGTCCCAAAATCCCTGTTTTTCACAAACCCATGAAATCCCCCAGCCATGCGCCCGCTCCCCGTTTCCCCCTTGCTTCTAGGGGAGGAAACCGCGGTTTCGCCCTGATCGTCACGCTCTCATTGATGATCCTTCTCACGGTGATCGCGGTGGGGCTGCTCAGCCTCAGCTCCATTTCCCTCCGCTCCTCCTCCATCAGTTCCGCGACCGCCATCGCCCGCACCAACGCGCGGATGGCCCTGCTGATGGCCATTGGCGAGCTTCAAAAACAGAACGGCCGCGACCAGAGTGTGACCGCCCGCGCCGACCTGCTCGATGAGAAATCGCCCAATCCGTCGTGGACCGGAGTTTGGAAACTCAACACGGCCTCCCCCGCCACCACACCCACACCGGCTTGGCTGGTCAGCGGTGCCAACCCGAATCCCGCGACCGCTCTGACCGATGCTAACTCCGTCACCCTTTATAAACCGCTCGCCGCAGCCACCGGCAAAAAAGAGCTCAGGGCACCTCTGGTCTCCGTGAAAAAAGACTTCGTCGACGGCGGCTACGCCTGGTGGGTGGGCGACGAGGGCACCAAGGCACGAGTCGATCTCAAGTCCGCCACGACCACGGCGTCTGTTTCCGATCGTCTCACCAAGTCCCAAACTCCGCAGACTCCCGGCCTCGGGAACCTCGGCAGCGAGTTCACGGATGCCGCATTCGGTGTCAGCGGATTGGTGAACAAATCTCTGCTCATTTCGCCGGAAACCATCGGCATCGCCGCAGGAAACAGGGACGTTCCCAAACAATACTTCGACGACATCACCACCGGCGGCTTCGGTCTCCCGGTGAACGCAAAACTCGGCGGTATGAAAGCCGACCTCTCCCTCGTCTTCGACCGTTCCCAGCAGTCCCAGCCCTTTGTCGGAGCATTCCTCGGTGCGACTCCCGCAGCCCTGACACTCGCCAGTGCGGCCACCTTCGATTTCAACGTCACCGACAAATCCAGGTTCTACCTCAGCGACGAGCTGGTGAACAACGTCGTCCAAGGCGTAGGGCCGAACTGGGGCACGCTTTTCAACTACTCCCGTCTCTGGACCAGCGCCTCGTCCGGCACCATCCCGATGGTGGCGTCCAATCCCCGCGTGGATTCCAACCTTCGGCAGGCAACCTGGCTCCCCTACATGCGGGCCAATGCCGGCACCCAATACAACCAGGACATCCAGCATACGAACAGTTCGGTCGCGCCGGTCATTTCGGTGGTCCAATTCGGCCTGTTGATGGGGGCGAAAGCCGGCCCGTCGAAAGCGACCACCAACACCAAACGCTATCAGCCCCAGCTCCTGATCAAGCCGGTGATCGGTCTTTGGAACCCATACAACGTCGCTATTTCAGCGATGAGCTACCAGCTTGACTGGGCCATTTGCCCCTATTTCCGCCTCGATTTTGACAAGCCTGGCTCGAATGGACTCTTCCCCGGCAACTCGGGAAACGTCACCGAAATGTGGCTGCGCGACTATTGGAAATACGGCGATTCCGCAATACCCACGCCGACCGATCCCGGAGGCGGACGCTGGATGCGCCTCAAAACCGATGCCGTCGATTTCCAGCCCGGCGAGTTCCGCTTGTTTTCGGTTTCCGCCAATCCCGCGATCAGCAGTGACTTCAATCTTCTCGTTCCGACCCTCGATCCCAAGGGAGCCTTCACCATCGACATCATCCGCTCGGAAGACAAACCCGGCAGCACCCTGCCTGAGGATAAAAAAGGCCAGCCACTGCTCATCGACGAAGGCAGTTGGGGCTGGTTCGGCGACGTATATCTCCAGGACACCCACGTCGATGGAGCGGCTAAAAGCTATGGCGTCGGCACCGTTCAGCATTTCAAGGATCAGGGAAAACAGATCGATCTGGACGCCGCCGTCACCTGGCTGTCGCTCAAGGTCAAGACCTCCACCGACGAGATCAACCTCAACCGCTACACCAATCTCTGGAACGGCGGACGGGATGACAAGGCCATGAAACCCTACATTCCCGAGCCCCTCATCACCGCCAGAAACCGCCTCACCACCAGCGGAGCCAGCGGAAAAATACCCCACCGCATTGAGGATCTCGCCAGCGGAAATCCCGGAGCCGTCGGCACCTGGCGTTTCTACACGCGCAACTCCTTGGAAATGGACGACCCCGGCCAAGGCTCGCGCGGCTGGATCGATTCCAACCCTGTCACTCTCTCCAGCAATCTGAAACTCGACGGCTCGCGCTCGACCTCCGCCGGCCGCGAGGGATGGAATGCCGTGGCCCAACTCATCCCCGGAGCCCACCGGACCGGAGCGATCGCCGGCGATGTCGGAGACGGATTCGGCGGCAACCGCGGCCTCGTCGCGGAAGGCGGATTCAGCAGCAATGCCATCCCCCAAGGCGTTCCAACTCCCGGACGCTGGCAGGGCTTCGGCGGCCCCGGGTCCACCGCCGCCACCGGATTCACCCATGTCATCGCCTACGATGTGCCCCGCTCGCCCCTCGTTTCCATCGGCCAGTTCCAGCACGCGCAGCTTTCCCGCTACAACTACGAGCCCGGCTTCGTCGTCGGGAATTCCTACGCCAATCCCCGCATCCCGCTCAATGCCGTCTCGAAACAGGATTTCGCAGGAATCACCGGCTTCAAAATCGTCGATACCGCCCACCAGGTGAATTCACGCCTCTGGGACAGCGCGTTTTTCTCCACCCTCGGCCTCGACTATCTCGGGAAAAACTCCGGGAAATTCGACGACGCCTTCGATTTCAAAGATCTCTCACTCGGCACGAAAACCCTGCCCAATCCCCGGATGACCTTCTCTCCCCTCAACGGAGACACCTCCATCGACAAAATCATCGCCGACGCCGGCACGCTCGCCCCCCGCGCTATCGCCGCCCGCATCGGAGTGAATGGCGCGTTCAACGTGAACTCCACCTCCGTCGGCGCATGGAAGGCATTGCTCTCCTCCATGGCCACTTTGGAACTTCCCAGCATCAATCCCAAGACCGGCGCGGTTTCATGGCAGAATCCCAATGGCGTCCGCTTCAACCGTTTCGGCAACACCATTTCCCCGGATGCGTTCAAAGGCGGCAGCAGGGACGCCGCATTCTGGCAAGGCTGGCGGGAACTCAGCGCGAAGGACCTCGACGACCTCGCCAAGGAAATCGTCGTCCAGATCCGCGAGCGCGG
>JBDSNC010000268.1:0-12611 GCA_039915545.1 Luteolibacter sp. | reverse complement strand
CCGCGCGGGCTTTGGGGCCCGCGCGGCGGTGGGGTAACTTCAGCGGGCGGATCGCGCAAGACGTAATCGGGGCGAAGAGCGGGACTGCAGTCCGCGACTACTTTTTTCTCAGGACAGACGGGCGGCGAGCAGCTCGCGTTGGAAGATGAGTTCCTTCGGAAGGTGGTCGTAGAGGTCGATGAAGAGTTCGCCTTGGCTGACGAGTTCGTTTTTCCACTCGTTGCGGTTGAAGGCCATGCACTTGTCGTAGCTTTCCTTGGTGAAGCCATCGAGGCCGTCGATGTTGAAATCCTCGAAGGCCGGGGTCCAGCCGATCTGGGTTTCGTAGCCGGCGGCGGCACCGTTGCAGCGTTTGAAGATCCACTCGAGCACGCGCATGTTTTCACCGTAGCCGGGCCAGAGGAAAGAGCCATCCTCGTCCTTGCGGAACCAGTTCACGTGGAAGAAGCGCGGCAGGTTGGTGAGGTAGCGGCGCATTTCCAGCCAGTGGCCGAAATAGGCTCCCATGTTGTAGCCGCAGAACGGCAGCATGGCCATCGGATCGCGGCGGACCTTGCCGATCGTTCCTGCGGCGGCGGCGGTCATTTCCGAACCCATGGTGGCTCCGACGTAAACGCCGTGGCTCCAGTTGAATGCCTGATAGACGAGCGGCATGGTGGTGGGGCGGCGGCCGCCGAAGACGATGCCGTCGATGGGCACGCCGTCCGGATTCTGCCACTCGGGATCGATGGTGGGGCACTGCACGGCGGGTGCGGCGAAACGGGAGTTCGCATGGGCGGCGGTGCGGCCGCAATCGGGAGTCCAGTCCTTGTTCGTCCAGTCGATGAGGTGGGCGGGCTTTTCCTTGGTCATGCCTTCCCACCAGACGTCGCCGTCGTCGGTGAGGGCGACGTTGGTGAAGATGGTGTTTGCCTTCATCGACTCCATGGCGATGGGATTGGTGTCGTAGGCGGTGCCGGGAGCGACGCCGAAGAAGCCGGTTTCCGGATTGATCGCATGCAGCTTGCCGTCCTTGTGCGGCCAAAGCCAGGCGATGTCGTCGCCGACGATGGAGGTCTTCCAACCGGCGTCCTGATAGGCCTTCGGCGGGATGAGCATGGCGAGGTTGGTTTTTCCGCAGGCGGACGGGAAGGCGGCTGTTAAATAGGTCTTGGTGCCGTCCGGGGCGTGGATGCCGACGATGAGCATGTGTTCCGCCATCCACTGGTGCTCGCGGGCGATGTTGGAGGCGATCCGCAGGGCGAGACACTTTTTGCCTAGCAGGGCATTCCCGCCGTAGCCGGAACCGTAGGACATGATCTCGCGGGTTTCCGGGAAATGGACGATGTATTTGTCATCGTTGCAGGGCCAGGAGGTGTCGGCTTGGCCGGCTTCGAGCGGAGCACCGACGGAGTGGAGGCAGGGAATGAACTGGCCATGGCCGTCGCGCTTCTTCGGGGTGACGCCGGATGCCTCGTCTTCGAGACGCTTCAGGACGTGGGCGCCCATGTGGCACATGATGCGCATGCTGCATGCGACGTAGGCGCTGTCGGAGATTTCCACGCCGATCTTGGCGAGTGGCGAATCGAGCGGGCCCATGCAGAAAGGGACGATGTACATCGTGCGGCCTTTCATGGAGCCCTTGAATTTTCCGTTCAGAATGACGCGCATTTCGGATGGCTCATACCAGTGGTTGGTGGGGCCGGCTTCGTCTGGGCGCTTCGAACAAATGTAGGTGCGGTCTTCCACGCGGGCGACGTCCGATGGTGTCGAGCGGGCGAGGAATGAATTGGGACGCTTCTCGGGGTTGAGGCGGGTGAAGGTGCCTTTTTCAACGAGGAGTGAGGTGAGACGATCCCATTCCGCCTGTGATCCGTCGCACCATTCGACGGAGTCGGGGGTGCAGAGGGTGATCATGTCATCGACCCATTTTTGCAGGGCCGCGTGGGTGGTATTGGCTGATGTGCTCATTGCAGTTGCATCTAGGCAGGCTGGGCGTGTCTTGGCAATGCGATGCGGCAAATGGACTGGAAATTGCCAGAAAATGCGGAGAATGGCTGTTAGGACGTCCGCCGCAGTCGCGGGCTTGGCGGCGGCGGGAAATGCGGTTACTCTCCGCGCATGGCTGATTTACCCATTCTCTACATCAAACCCGGCTGCCCGTGGTGCGACGAAGTCGTTGATTTCCTCGACCGGAAAAAGCTCTCCGTGAAGACCGTCGTCGTTTCCGGAAACCGCGAAGCCATGCAGGAAATGGTCGATCTATCAGGGCAATCCAAGGCTCCCACGATGGACTGGCACGGCGAGGTGCTGGCGGACTTCGGCGTGGACGAACTCGTTCCATTTCTGAAAAAGCGCGGCATCGTCTGACCTCCATGACCTGCCGCTTCCGCCTGCTGTTTTGTTTGAGCCTGTTGCTGGTTTCCTGCGACAAGCCGCCGGAAAAGCGCGGGACTGGCGAACCTGAAGCGAAGTCCAAGGCACCGCCCGCCGTCACGAAATCCACCCGCGATCCGTCACCGGAAGCGCGGAAAAAAGTCCGCGACTCGCTCAACGAGGCGAACCGCATTTCCTCACCCGAAGAGCGCGCGACCGCCGTCGCGGCGATCGTCTGGGACAATCTCGAACTCGATCCCAAGCTCGCCGCAGATGCGTTCCAACAGCTAACACCCGGCTCTCCCGAGCGCGTCCGCCTCGTCCAACACCTCGCCATGCGCCTCGCCGAGGAGGATGCCGACGCGGCCATCAAGTGGGCCGACGCTTTGGGAAATCCGGATGAAGTTTCGTTCGCCTACGGAAAAATCGCGCTCGTCATCGCGGAAGCCGACCCCGAGCGTGCGGCGAATTTACTATCCGAATCCGGCATCGAAGGGCGCGAGTTCGATGTCGCCCTCGTCCAGGTCATCCAGCGTTGGGCCGCCTCCAAACCCGCGGATGCCGCGGCTTGGGTCGTTCTGTTCGATCCGGGCGAGGCGCGCACGGCCAGCATAAACACGGTGGTTTCCCTATGGGCGAAAAGCGACGCACCGGCCGCGTTCGGATGGATCGGCACGCTGCAGAACGACGCTCTGCGCGAGGAGGCCCGGCAGGCGATGGCGGAGGCGATTCTCCAACAGACGCCGTCCGTTCAGAACGAATGGATCAAGCTCGCCAGCCCGGAAATCCGCGACGCGTTCGAGAAACTCAAACAACAGGCGGACAAGGACGCCGAGTGACTCAGGACAGGCGGCCCAGCTCGCGGGCCACGATCATCAGCGTTTCGCGCACGCCGGGAGCGAATCCACCGTCCGTCTGCACTGCTAACAAGACCGAGCCCTCACGGATGAATTCCAGCGGCACGGATCCAGCATAAAGTTTCAAGCCACCCGAGCCGAAGCCGAGATTCGGCAGCAGGCTTTTCAGCGCTTCGATCGTCGCCATGTCCTGCGGAGCCACACGGGCGATGTTGCGCATGCCGGGAAGGGCGCGTGAACGCTGGAGAATTTCATCCGGCGTCATCTCGCGGTCCACGCCGAAGATCGCACGCAGTTCGAGCTGGCGGATGGCAAACGAGTCCGACTGCGAACCATCGACCGGAACAGCCGGTGCGGGAGCCGGGGCAGCTTGTTGGGGCGCGGCGCTGAAAGCGGATGGGACCTGCGTGGCAGGAGTGAACGGAGGAGGGGTGGCCTGCTCGAACACTTGGGAAACTGGCGCGGCCGGAGCCGGAGCGGGTTGCGATTCCTGCCAATTGGAAAAAGCGGCGATCGCCGCTTGAGTCGTCTGCGATGGTCCGTGTTGGGGCTCGGCGGCAATGGCGAATGGCGAAGCGGCAGGCTGGGCCGGTGCGGAAAACGGCGCTGGAGCCGTTGGTGCTGGAGCGGGTGCCACTTCAAAAGGCGAAGCTCCAAAGGCGCGGGGAGCGGCTTCGAATCCAAAGCCTTCCGTCGGCTCGGCCACTTGGAACGGAGAATCCTGCTTCCGGCGCTCCGGCAGTCTCGCTGGCTTGCCCGGTTCCACCGGCCGTGAGTCGCTGTTTTCATCCACCACCGTGAACGGCGAATCCTGACGCGTCACCGCCGCGAACGGGCTGGAGGCGGGCTCTGCCGCGGGCTCGTGAACCACCGCAAACGGCGAGTCCTGGCGCGCGCCCGGTTGATTTGGAAAGCTTTCGAAAATTCCGCGATTCGTGCTCATTTTAAATTCGGTGGGAGTTGAAACAAAAAGTCTGCCTTGGACGGCGTTACGATACGGAAAAAGATCTTAATCAAAGCGGAAAGTCGAGCTTCACTGTGAAAAGTTTCAACTTTCCCCTCGTTCATCCAGCAGCCGCTTCAGGCGGTTTCGCATCGAGACCTTGGCCACCGCCGGCAGCCGGTCCACGAACAGCACGCCGTTCAAATGGTCGATCTCATGCTGCAGCGCGCGCGCCAGCAGCCCGTCCGTCTCCACCACCAGCACCGTGCCATCGAGCTGCGGTAGCGTGGCCTTCACCACTTCCGGCCGCCGCACCTCCGCGCGGATTCCGCGGATGCTGAGGCAGCCTTCCATGCCAAATTCCTTTTCCTGACCGAATGCGATCTCAGGATTGATGAAAATCAGCGGCATGACCGATTCCAGATCCGCGTCCTCGCCGTTCACTTTGAGAAAGGAAACGCACTCGGGATCGTGCGAGACATCGATCACCGCCAGCCGGATATCCTCGCCCACCTGAGGCGCAGCGAGGCCCACGCCGTTCGCGTCCACCATCGTGTCGAGCATGTCCGCCACGAGTTCGACGATGCCGTCATCCACCTCCGTGACAGGGCGGCAGCGTTGGCGGAGGACAGGATCACCGTATTGGACAATTTCACGAATCATGGGCGGATGCCCGTGTGTCTATCCAAGCCTGCGGCAAAGGTCAAACCCCGGAATACTCCGCCGGAAATCATTTCTCCGCCTCCTGAATAAAACGCGAAACCACCCGTCGAAACCCGCGTCATCCGAAACATCACGCTCCCATGAAATCCACCATCATTCATCTAACTGTCGCCACCATGGTCCTGCTGGGCACCGTCCCTCAGGCCGACGCGCGTTCGCACCATTCCGCCCACATCTACATCAGCGGCTACAGCTCCTGCGGCGCGCCCATCTACGTGGAGCGCTATTTCATCGGCTACGACCGCTGCGGCAACGAAATCTGGGGCAAGCGCGTGATCCGCCAGGAATACCGCCAGCGCTACGTCGCTCCCTGCCCGCCGCCGCCCTGCCGTGGCGGTTTCACCATCCAAGGCTCGTTCCGCCGCTGACCGCCGGACAAATCACCCCGGCAAAAATCCAAGTATTGACACACTCCGCCATCCGCCTTACTCACTCGCCCCCGCGCCATGCGAATGGCGGAGTAGCCAAGTGGTAAGGCAATGGTTTGCAAAACCGTCATTCGAGGGTTCGATTCCCTCCTCCGCCTCCATCCAAGTCTTTTGAAAATAAGGAACTTCGAGGAAATCAGGCAGATTGGGAAAACGCGTTGGAACCCTGCAATGCACGGTCGTGAGTCGCCGTGAATGAAGAGCTGGGCGTGTAAAGTAGCCGCCGCTCCCCTGTTTGGAACAGGATGCATCCGTCCAATCGCAAATCCTCAAAACGCCTTCGTTGAACCTTACCTCGATTGCGGTAGAGAGACTTCGTCCCCCTGTCCGGTAAGTTTCAACCCATGCATCTTTCCAAAACGACCGTCGGCAGCCTGCTCCTGGCCAGCGGTCTGGCTTTCACCGCTCCCATGCTGATGGCAGGAGCGGCCCAAGTCATCAATGCGACGACAGCCGGTGTGATTGGCGACGGCACGACGCTCAACACCGCCGCAATTCAAAAGACCATCGACGACTGCAGCGCGTCCGGCGGCGGGACGGTTTCCTTTCCCGCAGGCCGCTATCTCACCGGCACGATCCAGATCAAAAGCAACGTCACGCTGCGGGTGGAGAAAGATGCCACTTTGCTCGGCAGCACGCATGTCGCCGATTACCGCAACCTCGATCCGTTCATCGACGGCAGCGGCAACCCGCTCGGCCACGCGTTGATCGTCGCCTTGGACGCGGAAAATGTGGGCATAGAGGGCAGCGGCACCGTGGACGGCCAAAGCCCCAGTCTGAAGAAATCGCAGAAATCCTACGACATGCGGCCGTTCCTGTTGCGCTGGGTGTGCTGTTCCAACGTCACCGTAAAAGGTATCCATCTCACCAATCCGGGTGCCTGGACGCTCAATTTCTATCAAACGAAGGGCGCGGTGATCGAGGGCATCACCATCCGCAGCCGGGACCTCGGGATGCACAACAACGACGGCATCAACATCGACTCCAGCGAAAACCTGCGGATCCGCGATTGCGACGTCGTCAGCGGCGACGACGCCCTGGTCATCAAGGCCACCAGCGCCGGCAAGCCGAGCCGCGACATCGTCGCCAGCGATTGCAAGCTCTCCACGCGCACCAACGCGATCAAGCTCGGCACGGAATCCATCGGTGGGTTTGAAAATATTTCCGTCTCCAACTGCCGGATCACCAACACCAGGATGGCCGGCATCGCGCTCTATGCCGTGGATGGCAGCGACCTTCGCAATGTGGCCATCAGTGGCATCACGATGGACAGCGTGGCCGTCCCTATCAGCATCCGCCTCGGTTCGCGACTCACCACTTTCCGCGAGGGCGACAAGCCGAAGCCGGCTCCCGGAAAACTGCGCGATGTGGTTATCAAAAACGTCACCGCCAAAAACATCGGGATGATCGGCATGCTCATCAACGGGGTTCCCGGCCATCCGGTGGAGGCACTGACGTTTGAGAACATCGAGCTCGAACTCCCGGGAGGAGGAACCGCCAAGGCCGCGCAGGCCAAACTGGGCGAAAAGGAAAAAAATTATCCGGAATTTAATATGTTCGGGAAAACCATGCCCGCTTACGCCATCTACGCGCGGCACGTCCGCGGAGTGAAATTCGACAATGTCCGGACCACCTTGCTCAAGCCCGACGCCCGCCCGGCCACGGTGCTGATTGATGTCGAGGATGTCACGCCCGCGGACTTCGCCCGCAAATGAACCGATCCGACCCGCGCGCCATTTCCGGTGCCGGATTCATACCACCCGTTTGAAGTAGAAAAATCCGGTGCTGCCATGGGGTAGTCTAGTCCTGTCGTATCACATCCCCGCCCCACAACGGCCCGGCATAAACACCGGATACCCGAAAGAAGCCATGACCTCCCCTAACTCAAAAACCAACATCTCCGCGATCACACGGCGAACGCTCTGCCTCGCCGCCGTCATGTTGACCGCCGGCAGCTCCATCGCCGCCGCCGCCCCGCGCGACACCTACAACTTCAATCCCGGCTGGCTCCTGAAAGCCGCCGACGAGACCGGCGCGGAGGCCACGTCCTTCGCCGATGCGGACTGGAAGATGGTCACTCTGCCTCACGCCTGGAACGAGGACAGTGCTTTCAAGGAGAACAGCAAAAAGCTGCCGTCCGGAATCGCATGGTATCGCAAGCATTTCAAGTTGCCGGCCGATGCGGCGGGCAAGAAGGTGTTTCTCGAATTCCAAGGCATCCATCAGGCCGGCGAATTCTATCTGAACGGCGGGTTTGTCGGGCGCAGCGAAAACGGCGTCATGGCGTTCGGGTTCGATATCACTGACAAGTTGAAGCCCGCCGGGAACGTGCTGGCCGTGCGGATCGACAACTCGACCAAGTATGTCGAGAAGGCCACGGGTTCGGGGTTCCAGTGGAACGTCAACGACTTCGCTGCCAACTTCGGCGGCATTCCCAAAAACGTCCTGCTGCACGTCACGGACAAGATCTATCAGACTCTGCCGCTCTACTCAAGCCTCGGCACCACCGGCGTGTATGTCCATGCGCAGGATTTCGACATCAAGGGCAGGTCGGCCAAGGTGACCGCCGAGACGCAGGTGAAAAACGAATATGCCGGGGAGAAGAAGTTCAGCTACGAAGTCACCATCACGGATCCGGACGGGAAGGTTGTGCAGACGATCCAAGGCGGCGAGCAGACTCTCGGAACCGGCGAAACCAAAACGATCAGCACGAGCGCCCGGGTTTCCAATCTGAACTTCTGGAGCTGGGGCTACGGCTATCTTTACGACGTGGCCACGACGCTCAAGGTTGATGGCAAGCCGGTCGACACCGTCGTGACCCGCACCGGCTTCCGAAAGTTAGAGTTTGTCAAGGGCATGGTGAAGCTCAACGACCGCACCCTCCAGATGAAAGGCTACGCGCAGCGCTCGACCAACGAGTGGCCGGCGGTGGGCCAGTCGGTGCCGCCGTGGCTGAGTGATTTCAGCAACGACCTGATGGTGGAGAGCAACGGCAACCTCGTGCGCTGGATGCACGTCACCCCGGCGAAACAGGATATCGAATCCTGCGACCGCGTCGGTTTGTTGGAAGCCATGCCGGCGGGCGACAAGGAAAAGGATTCCGAAGGCCGCCAATGGACCCAGCGTGTCGAGCTCATGCGCGACGCCATTATTTACAACCGCAACAACCCGAGTGTGGCGTTTTACGAAGGCGGCAACGAAAGTATCAGCGAAGGTCACATGGCCGAACTCAAGGCGGTGCGCGATCAATACGATCCGCACGGCGGGCGCGCCTCGGGTTCGCGTGAGATGCTGGATAGCAGGATCGCCGAGTATGGCGGCGAGATGCTTTACATCAACAAGAGCGCGCGCATCCCGTTCTGGGCCACCGAATACTATCGCGACGAAGCCTTGCGGAAATATTGGGACGAATGGTCTCCTCCATATCACAAGGACGGCGACGGTCCTCCGGCCCCAAAGGGCGAAAGCGGCGCTCCTTACAACCACAATCAGGACTCATATGCCGTCGGCAGCGTCGAGCGTTGGTATGATTACTGGCGCGAGCGGCCCGGCACCGGTGACCGCGTTAGCTCGGGCGGGGTGGACATTGTTTTTTCCGATACGAATACCCATGGCCGCGGCGCGGAAAACTATCGGCGCAGCGGCGAAGTGGACGCGATGCGCATTCCGAAAGATGCCTTCTATGGTCACCAGGTGATGTGGAACGGCTGGGTGGATGTCGAAAAACCCGCCGCCTACATCGTCGGCCACTGGAACTACGAGCCAACGGTGAAAAAGCCGGTCTATGTCGTTTCCTCCGCCGACAAGGTCGAGCTGTTGATGAATGGCAAATCGTTAGGCTTCGGCGAGCAGAGCAGCCGGTTCCTTTACACTTGGAAAGAAGTGCGGTTCGAAGCCGGCTCGATCAAAGCCGTCGGCTACGACTCGAAGAGCCGGAAGCTTTGCGAAACGGAGAAGAAAACCGCCGGCGCGCCCGCCTTGCTCCGTCTCACCTCGCGCACCGCACCGGGCGGGCTGCTCGCCGACGGGGCCGACATGGCGCTCATCGAAGTGGAAGTGGTGGATGCGCAGGGCAACCGCTGCCCGACCGCCTTCAATACCGTCAACTTTGAACTAACCGGCCCCGCCGAATGGCGCGGCGGCATCGCGCAAGGCCCCGACAACTACATCCTCTCCAAGACGCTCCCGGCCGAGTGCGGCGTGAACCGCGTGCTCGTCCGCTCGCTCCCGCAGGCCGGGAAAATCTCTATCAAAGCCAGCGCGGAAGGTTTGAAGCCCGCGTCCGTCGAACTCGCGTCCAGACCGATGTTGGT
Source organism: Luteolibacter sp. (assembly GCA_039915545.1). Taxonomy (GTDB): domain Bacteria; phylum Verrucomicrobiota; class Verrucomicrobiia; order Verrucomicrobiales; family Akkermansiaceae; genus Luteolibacter. Next base: position 2,992 of record JBDSNC010000268.1, on the reverse strand, counting down.
GATAGACGGTCTGGCCAAGGTGCTTCCCGCCGCGACCTTGCCCGCTTCGTTGAAACGCGGCCCGACACCGTCAGGGGATTCCATCACGCCCACCCGCAAGCCGCTTCGCATCGCCGGCGCCACTGCGGGATCCTCCTCCGAGCTGGTTTCACAAGCCTTCGACGACAACGAGAACACCGGTTGGAAAAACGACGGCAAACGCGCCACGGGCTGGATCCGACTCGATCTGGAAAGTTCGTCTACCGTCAGCGAGGTCACTCTCAAAATGGGTGGCTGGCGCTCCAAGTCCTATCCGCTGCGGATCACGGTCGATGGCAAGGAGGCCTACCAGGGCATCACCCCGAAGAGCCTCGGCTACGTCACGCTCCAGCTGACACCCACGCCGGGCAAGGCTGTCCGCATCGAGCTTGCCGGCGACATCGATGAAAAGGACGGTTTCGGCATGGTCGAGGTCACCGGCAAAAAACTCGATGACGCCAAGGGCGGCGGAGGAAAAGGCATCCTCGAGATCATCGAAGCGGAAATCTACGGGCCGGTCGCTCCTTCCAAACCCTAACTACCAACGTGCCGTGGAAAAAACACCACGCCAAACCTAACTCCCGTCATGATCCCCGGCCTCATCAGAAATCTCATCGCACTGGCGCTGGCCGCCTGTTGTGCGCAAGGCGCGATTGAGAAAAAATCCATGGACGCGATCCATTCCGGCGCCGCCTGGTATGATGACCGCGGAAAGATGGTGAGCGCTCACGGCGGGGGCATCATCAAGGAAGGTGACCGCTACTACCTGTTCGGCGAGTTCAAGCGCGACCACAGCAACGAATTCAATGGCTTCAGTTGTTATTCCTCGGCGGACCTGTTGAACTGGAAGTTTGAAAACATCGCGCTGCCCGTTCAGCCGGACGGGCGCCTTGGCCCGAACCGCGTGGGCGAGCGCCCCAAGGTGATGAAGTGCCCGAAAACCGGCGGGTACGTCATGTACATGCACACCGACGACATCAACTACAAGGATCCCGCCGTCGGCTACGCCACCAGTTCCACGATCAACGGAACCTACACCTTTCGAGGCCCTCTCCTGAACGACGGAAAGCCCGTCAAAAAATGGGACATGGGCGTTTTTCAGGATGACGACGGCACCGGCTACCTCATCACTCATTCCGGCAGCCTCTACAAACTCGCCGACGACTACAAAAGCGTGACGCAACAGGTCGTCAAAGACATGACCCACGGCTGCGAGGCTCCGGCGATTTTCAAACGGAACGGCTTCTACTACTGGCTCGGTTCCGACCTCACCAGTTGGGAGCGCAACGATAACCATTACTTCACCGCCAAGTCCCTAACCGGACCTTGGGAGAAGCAAGGCATTTTCGCACCGATGGGCAAGCTGACCTGGAATTCGCAAACCACCTTTATCCTGCCGATTGTCGGCTCGGAAGAAACCACCTTCATGTTCATGGGGGATCGTTGGGCGCATCCGCTCCAAAACTCCGCCGCGACCTATGTATGGCAGCCGCTCGGGTTTAATACCGCGGGCAGACTCTCCCTGCCGGAGTTCCACCAGAATTGGAAACCCGACACCAGGACTGGGCGATGGTCAACTGTCGAACTCAAGGGCAAGGCCATCGAAACTGGCGATCTTGATCAGGTGAAAAAGTCCGATGGCTGGCAGCCGCACACCGATGCCGATGGTCTGTCAGACATTCGTTCGGATGTGAAAGGTGCCTCCCTGACCATCGCGTTCACGGGCTCTCAAATCGCTCTCTACGGAGTGGCCCGCTCCGACGGCGGGTTTGGTCAGGTTCAAATCAAGGACGCCAAAGGCGAAGTCGTTCTGACCACGATCATCGAGAGCTACTGCCTGTATAACGAAGCGTCGTTGAAGTTTCTCAGCCCGAGACTGAAACCCGGCGACTACAGGCTGATAATCACGGTGCTCGGCGAGCGTTTCCACTGGGAGGCCAAACGCGCCACCTACGGCAGCACTGGCGATTACGTCTCGGTGCAAAAAATTGTCCTGGTTGAATGAACAAAGACGCCATTCTCAAGTCGCCCCAACCCGACTGAATTATCATCCCAAATACCCACTGATGAAACCATTGATCCTCGCATTCCGTGCAGCCTCGGCGTGTGCCATTTTGCTGGTCACCCATTCACCCGCCACCGCCCAGGAAACTCCGCCTGCCAGGCGGATCATTCTCGTCGGCGACTCCACCGTCGCATCCGGCAGCGGTTGGGGCGACGCTTTTGCGAAGCTGCTCGCTCCCGGTGTGGAGTGTCTGAACATGGCCCGGGGCGGGCGCAGTTCGAAAAGCTATCGCAAGGAAGGGTTCTGGCAGAAGGCGCTGGATGCCAAACCGGGCTGGGTGCTGATCCAGTTCGGCCACAACGACATGCCCGGCAAGGGACCGGACCGCGAAACCGACGCGAAGACCACCTTCCGTGAAAACCTCGCGCGCTACATCGCCGAGGCGCGTGCCATCGGTGCGAAGCCGGTGCTTGTCACCTCGCTCACCCGCCGGAATTTCAACGCGCAGGGGAAAATCGATCCCGCTCACCTTGAACCTTCGATAGAAGGACAGGGCACGAAGGTTCCGGATCTTCTTTCAGACTATGTGGAGGCAGCCAAAGCCGTGGCGGAGGAACAGAAGGTGCCGTTGATCGACCTCAACGCGCTCAGCATCGCGCAGGTGAACCAGCTCGGCCCGGAAGCTGCCGCGGCTTTCGATGCAAAAAGCAAGGATCCGGCGAAACCTGACAAAACCCATCTCTCCAGCGAAGGTGCCAAAAAAACTGCCGGTCTGGTGGTGGTGGAAATTCGAAAGAAGATACCAGACTTGGCCGGACTTCTTCAGCCGTAAACCTTGCTTTGGTTTCGAAATGGTCGGGCTGGCGGGATTCGAACCCACGACCCCCTGCCCCCCAGGCAGGTGCGCTACCAGACTGCGCTACAGCCCGTTTCGTGAACGGACGGCGAAAGAAACAGGGGAAATGCGGA
>JBDSNC010000022.1:0-26095 GCA_039915545.1 Luteolibacter sp. | reverse complement strand
GACGGACCGCCAGGCGCTCAAGTGCTGTGGCGCGGCCTGCGAAGACTTGAGGATATTACCGAGGCGTATCGAATATTCCGAAACCAAGGAATTTGTGGGTAATGGTCAGACGCTCTGCTGCCGCCTGCGGGGGATGGCAGCTCTGCTCCATGCGGTGCGGAGCTCTTCCGCTTTCCATAGACCGCGCACCTGCCGAAGAGCTCCGCCCCGCATCCAGCAGAGCTGGAACTGCCAAGGGCGCGAGCAGAGCGTCGCGCACTCCGGAAGCTTGCCGCCGATCCTTGTTTTTCTCAATAACTCTCCACGAACGCCTGCATCTCCACTTCCTGCTCCTCCATCGACTCGAGCAGCCTGAGCTGCGTGCGGCAGCGGTCGAGGTTGTGATTCGGGCGGTGCGTTTTGAAATAGATGTCGCCCTCCAGATGGTCGGTTAGAAAACGGATGGCGAGTTCCAGCGTGATCAGCTTTCCTGAATTGACCAGATTTTCGACCTCCGCCGGCATGAGGAAATCCGCCGCCGCATCGAGGTAACCTTCCACCAGCGCCTCGAACAACGGCATCTCCATTTTCACCTTGGACAAGTCCTGTTCGTCCTCCGCCGCCGGATTGGTCGCGCTGCGCACGAGATCGCCGAAGTCGTAGAGCGCCAGACCCGGCATCACTGTATCCAGATCGATCACACACACGGCCTCGTCGGTCTTGGCGTCGATCATCACGTTGTTGATCTTCGTGTCGTTGTGGGTGACTCGGGTCGGGATTTGTCCGGAATTCGCCAGATCGATCAGTAATTTCGTCAGCGCCTCGCGCTTCAGGATGAAATCAAATTCCACCCGCACGGATTCCAGCCGCTGGTGCGGATCCTCCGCAGCGACGTCGAGCAGCCGGAAAAAGCGTTTCGGCGTGTTGTGGAAATCCTGAATGGTCTCGGCGATCAGGCCCGCATCGAGATCGCTCACCAGATCCTGGAACGCGCCGAAAGCGAACGCCGCCTGATAGGCCTGGCGCGCGTTTTCCACGATGTCGTAGGTCACGCAGCCTTCGATGAAATTATAACAGCGCCAGATCGTGCCTTGCTCGTCCTCCACCCACGAGCGGCCGTTGCGGGCCGGGAAGAGGTTGAGGGTTTGTCCGCTGGCGTCGTGTTTCATCCGCAGCACCCGCGCGTTGATGTGGCGGGTGACGGTTTCCACGTTCCGCATGACGGCGTAAGGATCCTTGAAAACGCGGCGGTTGATCGCCTGGATGATGTAGCGGCGGATGCTGCCGTCGCCCTGCTGATAGGACGCGCGGTAGGTCGTGTTGATGTGGCCGGTCGGGATTTCCTCACTTTCTATGAAATCCCCCTCCACCGCGAACCGGTCGCCGATGCCTGCCACGAGTTCCTGGATTTGCTGAATGGGAAGGGTAGTCATGACGTGCGGGAGGGATAGCGGTTCCAAGGCCCATCCGGCAAACTTGAAACTTCTCCGGAACCGAAATATTTCAACCCGCGTGATCCAACGCCTGCCATTCCAATTCCCCGGCACCGCCGATGACGTCGCCCGGCTCTCCGGCCGGTTGCGGCAGGCGTTCTCCGTCATCGGCTTCCCGCAAGTCACCCGCCTGGCCGTCCTCAACCTTGCCTGCGGCCGCGCCGACGAAACAGGAGCCCTCGCCGCAGCGCTCGCCCCGGCGCAAATCGGGGCCTATCTCGGCATCGATCTCCGCCCCTACGCCATCGCCGAGGCTGCCCGGCGCTGGACCCTGCCCGGCGGCATCATCGAATTCCGCTGCGGCGACGCGGCCGCAATTGACCGGCTGGTTTCCCAAGTGGACCTGATTTTCATCCGCCATCAGAACTACTGGGATGATCCGTCAGTCTGGGACCGCCTGCTCGAAAACGCCCTCAAGGCGCTCAAACCGGACGGCCTGCTGGTCTGCACATCCTATTTCGACCGCGAACACGAACTGCTCCTCGCCGCTCTGAAAACGCGCGGCGCGGAAGTGTTGTGGAACGTCCGTTCCCCGGACTGCCGCTCTCTCCCGGACGCTCCGGGAAAATCCGTGGACCGGCATCTCGTCCTTTTCAGTCGAGAGTCGCTTGGGAAAATCCGGACGACATTTTAAAATAAATCCTCCCGGGCTGGGGAAGCGACCCGGGAGGAATGTCTTGAGACGGACGGGTGAACCGGCTAGTCTGGGCGAGTTGAATATTGTGGATCAGATCATTCTGCGTGCGTCGGCCGATCGGCCTGCGCTCGTTGCGGATGGGGTGATCCTGACGTTCGGAGATTTGTTGGAACGTGTTTCGCTGGTTGCTGCATGGCTGGACCGATGCGCGGGATTCCGGAAGGAAGGCGTGCCGAGAGTTGGCCTCGCTTGCGGAAACGGGGTGGAATACGTCATTCTCGCACTGGGGATTTTGAAAGCGGGCGGCTGCCTGGTGCCGGTTGCCGAGGAGCTGACCGATGCCGAGCGGGCGGAGGTGGTGGAGCGGACGGGCTTGTGTGGAGTGATTTTGGGAAAAAGCGAATCCTGGCGGCGCGACGAGTTGCGAAGCACCGAAAAATCGACCGGAGCGGCGTGGGTGCCGTTGGACGGCGGCGAACTCGAGAACGAAGCTGCTTTTTTTGAACTGGACCCGGCGTTCATCCGCTTCAGCTCGGGCACGACCGGCAAAAGCAAGGGCGTGGTGCTGAGCCACCGCAAATTGCGCGAACGCATCGTGGCGGCGAACGCGGCACTGCAGATCGGCCCCGGCGACCGCGTGCTGTGGATGCTGCCGATGGCGCATCACTTCGCGGTGTCGATCGTACTCTATCTCTATCATGGCGCGTGCACCGTCATCGGCACTTCGCATCTGGCCGCGGAAATTCTGGAGACCGCCGAGGCCACGCGGGCGACGGTGATTTACGGTGCTCCGTTCCATCACTCGCTGCTGGCGGCGGACACCGGCGGCTATGCCTGGCCGGATTTGCGTCTGGCGGTCAGTACGGCCGCGCCATTGCCAGCGGCGATTGCCAGGGGATTCCGCGAGCGATTCGGCAAACCGCTGGTGCAGGGATTGGGAATCATCGAGATCGGACTACCGCTGCTGAACACCGGCGGGGCGGGGGATTCACCCACCGCAGTGGGGCGTCCGCTGCCTGCCTTCGACGTCGAGCTGCGCGACGAGGAGGGCATGCCGGTTTCTGTTGGAAACACCGGCGAGCTGTGGATCAAGGGACCGGGAATGTTCGACGCGTATCTATCACCCTGGCAGACGTTGGATGAAATCTGCGTGGACGGTTGGTTCGCGACAGGCGATCTGGCGGAGACCGACGCGGCCGGCCGGGTCTATCTGAAGGGCCGGAAAAAGAGCGTGCTCAACGTGAGCGGCATGAAGGTTTTCCCCGAAGAGGTGGAACAGGTGATGGAACGCCATCCCGCAGTGCGGCGCTGCCGGGTGAGCGGTTCCAGTCACGCGGTGCTCGGAACAGTGCCCGTGGCCGATGTCATTTTGCACGATGCTAGCAAGGTCGTTTCCGCTCGTGAACTCATTCACTGGTGCCGCGGAGTGCTTTCGATTTACAAGGCGCCGGTGCGCATCCGCTTTGTGAGCGAGCTACCGATGACCGCGAGCGGAAAAATCCGGCGGGTGTGAGCGGAGTTTTCGAAAACAGTTGAATAATCCTCCATCCGCGCCGTCTGTTGAGGTGTGAAAACAAATTCAAAATTCCGGACAATCCGTTTGGGCTTTTACGCGGCGTTGCTGGTGCCGATCGGCATGAGCGTGAGCTGCATGACCACCTACGACGCCTACGGACGCCCGATGCAGACAGTGGATCCCGGATTGGCTGTCGCCGGAGTCGCCGCTGCCGGATTGATCGGTTATGCCGCAGGCAATAACCACAGTGACCACCATCACGACTATTATGGAGGAGGAGGCTACTACGGAGGCTACCATGGTGGAGGTCGCTACTACCGGTAATGTCCGGTGTGGCAGGGGATCGACATCCTCGGAACAGCGCTTCATTCTTGAAGTCCATTCCTGACCACCCATGCCAGCCACCGCGAACCGTCTTGCCGTTTTTACCGAATCCGTCATCCGTGGCACCACGCGGATGGCCAACCAATATGGGGCGATCAACCTTTCACAAGGATTTCCCGATTTCAATCCGCCGGAGGAAATTCTTGCAGCATTGGAGCGGGCCACCCGCGGGCCGCATCATCAATATGCGGTGACTTGGGGAGCACCGCGTTTCCGTGAAGCGCTGGCCCGGAAGATCCAGCATTTTACGGGTCTGCCGATCGATCCGGACCAGCACCTCGTCGTCACCTGCGGCAGCACCGAAGCGATGATGGTGGCCATGATGACCGCCTGTAATCCCGGCGACAAGGTGATCATCTTCTCGCCGTTTTATGAAAACTACGCGGCGGACGCGATCCTGTCCGGGGCCGAGCCGATCTACGTGCCGCTGCGCCCGCCGGGATTCGGTTTTGATTCGGAGGAACTCGCCAAGGCCTTCGAGCAAAAGCCCAAAGCCATCGTTGTCTGCAATCCGTCGAACCCCACCGGCAAGGTCTTCACCCGCGACGAGCTGATGGAGATCCTGCGTCTGGCAGAAGAGCACGACGCGTTCGTGATCATGGACGAGCCCTACGAGCACATCGTCTACGCACCACACGAGCACGTCTATTTCGCCGCACTGCCCGGAGCATTCGAGCGGACGATCACCTGCAACTCGCTCTCGAAAACCTACTCCATCACCGGCTGGCGTCTGGGCTACGTGCAGGCGGCGCCGGCGGTAATCGCGCAGGCGCGGAAAGTGCACGACTTCCTAACGGTCGGCGCCGCCGCACCGCTGCAGGAAGCGGCGGTCGCCGGGCTGGAACTGCCGGACAGCTACTATGCCGGCTTGCGCGATCTCTACACCGCCAAGCGCGATCTCTTCCTCGGCCTGCTGAGGAAAACCGGCCTGCCGTTCACCGAGCCGCAGGGTGCCTATTATGTGATGATGGACATTTCCTCGCTTGGCTTCGCCACGGATACCGAGGCGTCCGAGTGGCTGATCCGCGAGATCGGCGTGGCCGGAGTGGCGGGCTCGAGCTTTTTCCGCGAACCGGTGAACCACCTGATCCGTTTCCATTTCGCGAAAAACGAGGAAACGCTGCGGGCTGCGGGCGAGCGGCTGCTGCGTCTTGGTTAGGGTTTGTTCACCCGCACGTTCATGAACCATTTGCCGCCGGAGCTGACCGGGATTTTCGCGCGCCGGGTCTCGATGGTGCCGGCGGTGGAGACGAGCGTGTCGGTGAATCCGGCGGGAGCACCCGATTGTCCGGGAGTCTTCCACGTCGTCAGATCCGAACTGGCGCAGACGGTGAAGGTGAGATCGGTGAGCGAGGTGTCGCGCTGATATTGGAGGATGTAGTAGGTGGGATCGGTCACCGTCACCGGCATCCGTGGAGCGGGATCGTTAGGCATCACCGGCGAGGTGCCGAACGCGTATTCGATGAGGTTGCAGCGGCCGTCCTTGTCCTGGTCGGCGTTCGGATAGTTGGAAATCGTCCCTGCGGGCAGGCTGTTTGAAGTTTCCATCGTGCCGGCCCAGGTGGTGAAGGAAGGAGTCGGCTGGCTGGCTACGGTGAGTGTCTGATAGGAGGCTGGGAAATCGTTGCCTGAGATGATGGGGGCCACCGACATCAGATAGGTTCCCGCGCTCGGGGTGAAGGAACCGCTGTTGGCTGCAAGAGTCTGGATGGTGTTGTTCGTGAGTGACGAGACATTCGTGAACGAAATCGTGTCGATGAACCAGCCGAACCCATCCCCCGAGTTGGGATAGTAACTGCCGCTGATGAATTCGAGAACGAATCGGACGTGGAACGATTTGCCCGCCATGCCAGTCAGCGCGGCTGAGCGGGCGTTGAAACCGCTTTCTCCGGAACTTCCGTATCCCTGCTGGTCATAAACATTCTGCCAGACCGAGGAACTGTCCTCCCGTAACTGTATCTTGAAATGCTCGCTAGTGGTCGAGTAACGGACGCTGCTCTGGAATGCGAGCGACGGGTTGGTCATCCCGTAGTAGGACCCATTCAGTTCGAGGATCTGGCTGCCGCCGGTGGAATGTTCGAGATGGAACGAGGCGGTGCCTTGTTGTTTCACTGAAGTGCTGAGCACATTGTAGGTGCCGGATTTCGTGACGGTGGTATTCGTTAGGCTCTCGCAGTTTTCCGCGGCGGCGGCGGTGGTGTTCCAACGGTTCCAGTGGTAGCCGGTACAGCCTTCGATGGCGCTGAACGTCAGATTGTGAGCGCTGCCGGCCGTCGCAGTGGCGGCGCTGGTGATGGCCGGTGGCGAATAGGTGAGTTTCAGATCCACCTTGGCATTTTTGGAGGCGGGAACAACGAGACTGGCCGTTCGGTTCATCCCGAGGCCGGAAAACGTGACCGTGCGGGTGGCGGCAGAGGTGGGGATGGGAACGGTCCAGCCTCCGCCGGTCGCGGTGAGGCAGTAAGTGGTGGTTCCACTGACGTTGACCGTCAGGCCGGAGATCCCTTCACCGGCATCGTAGAAACTGTTGGAGTTGAGATCGTAGTAGGAAACTCCCGTGCCGAAGGAAGGATCGGCAGACTGTCGTCCGAAATCCTGGGTGACGAGTTGAGGGCCGACCGCTCCGTTGCTTCCGAGTTGCACTCCGACGCCGATTTCGCGGAAGGATGAATTGTGAATGCTGTTGCGGTGTCCCCGGGGATTCTGCATGCCGTAGGTTCCACCGGTGCCCCAGTCCACTTCGAATCCGGCATGTCCGTACCAAGTGCTGGTGGAATAGGCATAAACGTTTTCCCCATAAGTTGACCAATTGTATCCTGCTGCAGTGATGCGGCTGCCGGGGTCATTGGTGGGATTGGTTTCATTGTGCGACTGGGTGGAGTTGTTGAGCATCCAGAGCGAATGGCTGCGCGCGGCGCTGGTGAGAGCCTCGCTCGGAGCCAGCGGAGGAGTCGCGGCAATGGCGTTGAATTCATTTTGTAGGACAGTCAGATCGACACCAAACTGAGCGTAGGCAGCGGTTACGCTGGGGTCTGTGGTGGTGGCTAGGCGCACCCCTTCGGCTGGCGGATTGGCCCGCGCGCGGTTGATGAGTTCAATGTAAAGTTGTTCGTCAGCGTTGGGATTGCCGAAATTGTAGAGTGTTTGGGCCAGAACGGCCGAGGGACCTGCCAGCAGGCAGGCCAGCGGGACGAGTGCCAAAAATCGGGACTGCGGAATGGGATTTTCAGGCATCGGAACATGGTTCGCTTGAATTTCATCCAGCCTTGGTTCCCGTTCTCGAACTCCGGTCCCTGAGAATGCGATGCGCGGTAGTGAAAGGCGCGGCTGGGGCACGAATGCCCGCCAATCAGTAGGCATCCGATGTGCCAATGGCCGAAATTTGTTAAATTTCGTTAATAATCAGAAAGTTGTGAAAATTAAATTTGTGCAACTGCTAGCGCGGTTTTCTGGTTTCCTGCAATCACTGCGCGGTTCCCTGCATCTTTTGCAGGGCTTCTGGCAGGTTCTATCAGTCCTTCGTTGCCAATGATTTCCGCCAGTGGTCGGGTGAAACGCCGTGGATCTTTTTGAACGCCAGTGATAGATGGAAGCCCGAACTGAATCCGACCCGCGCGGCCACGTCATCCAGTTTCATCGAGCTGGAAGCGAGCAATCTGCGGGATTGGGCCAGTCGCAGTTGGATGACATACTGCCACGGGGCAAATCCTGTATTCTCGCGAAAAGCCCGGCGGAAGTGGGAATAGGCGACGCCGAGGTGTTTCGCGAGTTCTTCGACGTTTACGGATTCCGCGTGATGCTTGTTCAGGTATTGTACCGACTCGAGCACCGCTTGTTGGAGACTTGAAATCCGCAGGGTCTCGGAGTCCGGCCGTGCGCAGATCGCCAGTGCCTGCATCGCGGCGGCGGAAAGCTCAGGCTGGAATCCCACTGTCTCCACCCTCGCCAGCCGGTGGATGGAATCAAGCACTTCGCCGAGTCCCGTGGCGATTGCATCGTGCCTGAGCAGGGATTTTCCGCTGATACTGTCGGTTGCCAGAAGCGATTCAACGACAGGGCCTTGCACTTCGATCCAGCTTTCCTCCCAACCGGTTTCCGGATCGGGGCGGTAACGATGCCAGGTTCCGGGAAACAGCAGGAAAGCGGTGCCCGCCTCGATCCGGAGTTCTCCGCTGGCCCGTGTTTCCAGCCAGCCACGACCGGCAGAAACGAGCACGATTTGGAGTGCGTCCAAAACACGGCCGTGCTCCCAGTCGAACTGGTGGTTTTCCGGATGCTGGTCCGGCGGGTAGCTGCTGCTGGGCGGAATCCGGGTGAATCCCGCCGCCGTCACGCCCAGTCCCCAACGCGGAAGTTCGGGGAAGAGGGGGAAATAGCGGAAATAGTCGGATTTTCTCACGGTCATTTTCGATATGCGAATGATCATTGGCAGTATTCACATCGGTCCGGCAAACCCTTAATTTCCGTTATGGACAAAAATCCACTTCGCGTCGGACTTTTCGGAATCGGGCTGGATGCCTACTGGCCGCAGTTCGAGGGGCTGAAAGAGCGCCTCGAAGGTTATCTCGCCCGCGTGGCGGAAAAACTCGGTCGTCCCGGCGTGGAAGTGGTGAACGTGGGATTGGTCGATAATCCGGACCGCGCCTACGCCGTCGGCCGTGAGTTCCGGCAGGCGGACGTGGACCTCATTTTCCTCCACGTGACGACCTATGCGCTCTCGTCCACCGTACTGCCGGTGGTGCGCCGGGCGAAGGTGCCGGTCATCGTGCTCAATCTCGCGCCCGAGGCCGCGATCGATTACGCGGCGTTCAATGCGCTGAGCGACCGCACCCAAATGACCGGCGAATGGCTGGCGTTCTGTTCGGCCTGCCCGGTGCCGGAAATCGCCAACGTCTTCCAGCGTGCCGGCATCCGTTTCCATCAGATCACCGGTGTTTTGGAAAACGATCCGCAGTGCTGGGACGAGGTCGACGCCTGGGTGGAGGCCGCGCGCGTGGCCGCGGGCATGGACGGCAACCGCCTCGGCCTGATGGGGCACTACTACAGCGGCATGCTCGATATCTATTCCGACGTCACGCTCCAGTGCGCCACCTTCGGAACCCACATCGAAATCCTCGAAGTGGACGAACTCGCCTCCCGCCGCCGCGGAGTTTCATCCGCCGCTGTCGACGCAAGGGTGGGGGAGTTTCATGAGCTGTTCGATGTTCAGGCCGACTGCTCCGCCGACGATCTAGCGGAAGCGGCGCGCACATCGCTGGCGCTCGACCAACTCGTGTCCGATTACCGCCTGGGTTCCATGGCCTACTTCTACAAGGGCACCGGCGTCGCCGAGAACGAAGCCGCGCTGTCCTCCATCATCCTCGGGACGTCTCTTCTAACTGCTCGTGGGATTCCCGTCGCCGGCGAATACGAGGTGAAGAACGTGCAGGCCATGAAGATCATGGACCTCTTCGGCGCGGGCGGTTCCTTTACCGAATACTACGCGATGGATTTCAAGGACGACGTCGTGCTCATGGGGCACGACGGACCCGGCCACATCGCCATCGCGCAGGGCAGGACCAACGTGCGCCCGCTGAGGGTGTATCATGGCAAGGTCGGCAGCGGAGTCTCCGTCGAGATGGCGGTGAAACACGGTCCCGTCACGCTGCTCTCCGTGATCGAGCGCCCCGGCGGCAAGCTTGCCCTGCTCTGCGCGGAAAGTGAATCGGTCGCCGGGCCCATCCTCGAGATCGGCAACACCAACAGCCGCTACCGTTTCGCCTGTGGCGCACGTGCTTTTGTCAACGATTGGAACTCCCACGGCCCCGCGCATCATTGTGCTGTCGGAGTGGGTCACATCGCGGAGAAGATCGGAAAACTCGGACAACTTCTGGGGCTCGAAACGATTCGTGTGGTCTGAATTCCAAGTGGCATTTCGCGCGATTCGCGCGGTTTTGAGCGGGACTCCCCATTAATGGGGGGACGGGCGGTGAATCATATGAAAGTGATTCGCGAGGTGTATGTTTCCCACGGTTGAGCTGCGGCGTGATGCGGCAGCTAGCCAGCAAACATAAGGTTTTTTCGGGAACCCGGCGGCTCTATCAGTCGCTGGGGAAATCCACGTTTCCGTAGAAACTTCATCTTCAATACAACCCCACCGTTTCCTCCTGTCGCTAAGATACACATTTGCTGTCGGGTTCCTACAAGCGACCCATGTCGGATGTGTTATCTGTCCCGAAACCCACCATCTCCCACGCCTCAGAAATCCACCGTTTCCAAAACCCCATAAACCCCAAGTTATGAAAAACACACGCGCATTCCTTTCGTTTCTCCGCAGCAGCACCCTTCTCCATGCCACCACCGCAGCGGCGTCCATCGTCATCTGCATGGTGCCATCCGGCCTTCATGCCGCCACCGCCATCTGGGACGGCGGAGGGGTGGGGGCGACCGATCTCGGCACTGCCGCAAACTGGAATCCGGACGTAGTCCCCAACGCGGCAAATGGTGATATCGCCCAATGGAATGGCAGTGTGGCGGGGCCTCTCTCGTTGGTCTACAGCAATACCGCAATTGGAGGTGTCTCACCCAATCCGGGAATCAATTTTGACCTTACCATTGCTCAGACCGACTCTCTGACCATTGACAGCGGGACCAATACTAGTGCGCTCCGCTTGAACGGCATCACCATCGCGTCCGGTGCGGGTGCGTTGACCCTGGGTAACAGCGCGAATACCTTTGCCATCACCTTGGGTGGAGGCGCGGCAACCCATACCTGGACGAATGAATCCAACAATGGGGTGGTGTTGAACTCAGATGTGGCATTTGGATTGGGTGGCGGGGGTGCCCACGTGCTCGCCATCGGCGGCGCGGGCAACTGGACACTGAACAACAATCTCGCGCCGACCAATGGCGGCACGCTGGCATTCACGAAAAACGGTGCCGGCACCCTAACCCTTGCCGGGACAACGCCTGGTGCGAGCGTCGCCATCCCCACTCTTCAAGTGAATGCGGGCATTGTGGATCTGGCCAAGGATCTTCCGCTCTCCGGCGGCACCATCATCAATGGAGCCGGCGGCACCATCAATGCCACCGGCGGTGGAAAGATCCTCCTCAATGTCGCGGCAGGTGACTTCGGCGTCGCCAACGGCGGCACGCTCACCGTCAATTCCGTCATCGCCAACGGCACTTTCGGTTCCATCGACTTTTGGAACGTCTCTAGCGGCACGGGTGTCGTCGTCCTGAACGCCACCAATACATTTGATGGCATCACCAATCTTCAAAGCGGCATTATCAGTGTCGGTAACATCGGTAACACCGGAGTTGCCGGCAACCTGGGCAAGAACGGCACGATTCATATCGGTGCCGGCACCAGCACTTCCACCCTCCGCTACACCGGCACGGGTGAAACCAATGACCGCATACTCGATCTGATAGGCACCACTGGCGGTGCGGTCATCGACCAATCCGGCACCGGATTATTGAAATTCACCAGCAATGTCACTGCGACGGGAGCGGGAGCCAAAACGCTCAGCTTGGTCGGATCGTCGGCTGGAACCGGCGAACTCTCGGGCATCATTCCCAACAGCACTCTTGTGACTTCGGTGCTCAAGGACGGACCCGGCAAATGGACGCTCTCCGGCGCCAGCACCTTCACCGGAGCACTGACCGTCGCCGGCGGCACACTTGATTTCTCCGGTGCCACTGGCGTCAACGGAACCAACGGAAATTTCCGAGTGGGCACAGTTGCCAATGTAAAGGCAACGCTCAATATTCTGCCGGGTGCCAACCTCGCCAACCGGTTCAACCTCTTCGTGGGTGACGCTGGCACGGGGGCGGGAGGCGGTGCTGTCTATCAAAGCGGTGGCTCGTTGACTCTCAGCCAGGCTGCGGGCGTCGACAACCTCCGTGTCGGATCGAGTGGCACGGGCTATGGTTACTACAGTCTCTCCGGCACAGGTGCTGTCACCGCGAACCGTCCGGCTATCGGAGCCAGTCTTGCTGATACGGTCGGTGTGGTCGACCTTTCCGGCGGAACCTTCACCGCGAACGAACAGCTTCACATCGCTGCGGGCTCCGCCACTACTTCCGGACTTCTCAATGTTACTGGTGGATCGGCCGTGGCGGGAACCGATGTCATGATGCTCGTCGGAGGCAACGCCACATCGGTGGCTGTCGTGAACGTCGGCGGCGGTGCCGGCCTTGCCAGTGTTATCACCGGCAATGCCGCGGCGGTCGGACTCACCCTCGCCCAGACGAACAACACCGCAGGCGCACTCGGTGTGGCCAACCTCCTGCCCAACGGCACCCTCAATACCGGGCGGATCCTTGGCAACCAGGCAAACGCCACCACCCACCTCAATTTCAACGGTGGCACGCTCAAGGCCACGGCTACCAACTCCGGCACCGCTTTCATGACCGATGCCAACCTGGACGCAGTCAACGTCTTCAGCGGCGGCGGCACCATCGATAACAACAATACCGCCATCACCATCAGCAACGGCCTCCTCCTGCCCACCGGCAGCGGCGTCAGCGCGGTCACGATCTCCACCGGCGGTACCGGCTACATCGGTGCTCCGCTGGTGAAAATCACCGGTGGTTCCGGCACCGGCGCGACCGGTTACTCCACCATCTCCGGAGGTGTTGTCACCGGCGTGACCGTCACCAGCCGTGGCATCGGCTATCAGAATACCGACACCCTCGCCGTCACCTTCTTCGGCGGCGGCGGCACGGGCGCGGCCGCGACGATTTCGGGTGCTCAGATCACGGCGAACACCAGCGGCGGCATGACCTTCGCCGGTGGCGCTTCGGGAGCCACCACACTCTCCGGTGTCAGCACCTACACCGGTGCCACCTCCGTCAGCACCGGTAAACTTTTCGTCAACGGTTCGCTCGCAGCAGGCTCCGCCGTCTCCGTCGCCAGTGGCGCTACCCTCGGGGGCACCGGCACCGTCAATGGAGTCGCCACGATAGCATCAGGTGGCATCGTCGAAGCCGGCCAAGCACTTACAGGCAAGCTGACCACCGGCGGCCTCACTTTCAGTGGAGCGGGCAGCATCAACTTCGGCCCCCTCTCCAACTACTCGGCCAGCACCGGCGTCAGCGCCGGAGCCCTGACCACCAGTGGCGGCGTGGGCGCGGTGGTGATCAACGTCCCATCACTCGGCAGCGCCACAGCACCGAACACCTACAAACTGGTGAATTTCAGCTCTTATTCCGGAGCCCTCAACAAGTTCACCCTCGCCCCTCTCCCCAGCCGTGGCGTCGGCAGCCTGCAAATCAACGGCAGCGAAATCGACCTCCAGCTCACCGGTCTCGATTTCCTGAAATGGACCGGCCTCAACAGCAGCGCCTGGAACACCACCACATCGAACTGGAAGCTGAATTCGAACAACGGTGCCACGACCTACATCAACAGTCCCGGGGACTCCGTTGTGTTCGATGATTCCGCCAATTCCAACACCATCGTGGACATCAGCACTGTCGATGTCACTCCGGCGAGCGTGGTCTTCAACAACATCAATCAGGAATATCGTATCGAGGGCACCAAGGGCATCGCAGGCGTGACTCCATTGGTCAAAAACAACGCGGGTATCCTTACGCTCACCACCGCCAACACCTACAGCGGAGCCACCACCCTCAACGCAGGCACGCTCAACATCGACAACGCCTCCGCCATCGGCACCGGCACTTTCAACATCAATGGCGGCAGCATCGACAGCACCGTCGGCAGCAGTCTCACGACTAACAACGCCCAGAACTGGAACGCCGACGTCTTGTTCGGTGGCACCAGCTCGCTGAGCCTCGGCACCGGCGCGGTCTCTCTATCAGCCAGTCGCGCCGTCATCACCGATGGCAACGGCTCCCTCACCGTGGGCGGTGTGATCGGCGGCACCGGATTCGGTCTCACCAAGAACGGTAACGGTACTCTGATCCTCGGCGGAGCGAACACCTACTCCGGCGGCACCATCCTCAACACCGGCACGCTGCAGCTCAATCAGACAGCCGCGAACACCGGGGCCATCACCATCAACGGCGGAATTTTGGCGCTCAATCCTCCTACTTTCAACTTTAATTACGCTCCCGCCATCAACCTGACGACGGACGGTTTCATCAGCAAACTCGGTAGTTTCCAGATCAACTACACGGGTGTTCTCGCAGGAAACACCCATGCCCTCAATGTCAGCACCAGCGCGGATTCCCGTTTCTATCTGAACTCCGTCACCAGCGGCATTACGCAGATCAACGTGACCGCTGGTGCGATGGGCTTCGACCTGAACGTGGGCAACCGCGGCAACAGCGCTCCCGTTAGCGTCGCCAACGGTGCTTCACTTTGGTTCGCTGGCGCTACCAATGCCATGGCCAATAACATTGCTCTCAACGGTGGTGCTGGCCAGGGTGCAACCGGAGCCCTGTTCCAGGAAGGCGCGGCAACTCCTACCATCAGCGGTACCGTTTCACTCGCCAGCGGCGATAGCAGCATCGGTGGCAACAACGCGACCGGAGTCGTTGCGGTGTCAGGCAAGATCACGGGCACCGGAGCATTGACCAAAATCGGCGTGAACAAATACACGTTTTCCGGAGCCAATGACTACACCGGCTCCACCACCGTCAACGCCGGCACGCTCGCTGCCGGTGCGGTTTCCAACCCGGGTGTCAGCGGTGCTTTCGGCAAGAACTCCGCCGTTGTCATGGGCAACGTCGCGGGAGCCATCCTCGATATCACCGGTTTCAACACACAGATCGGTTCCATCACCGGTGGCGGCACAGCCGGAGGTAACGTCACCCTCGGTGCGGCCATCCTCACCGTCGGTGCTGACAATTCCAATCCGGCCGCCTACGCGGGCGGCATCTCCGGCACCGGAAGCGTGCTCAAGGTCGGCACCGGCACCCAGATCCTTTCCGGTCTCAGCAGCTTCACCGGCGATCTCCTCATCAATAACGGAATGGTGGATGCGAACCGTGCTAACAATGTTGACGCCGCCGTCACCAGTGCGGTCGGAAACAACCAGGTCGTCCGCACCATCAACTTGAACGGCGCATCCACGCTCCAGCTCACTTCGGGCGATACGCTCGGCAGCGCCATCACCACGATCAATTCCAAGATCATCATCGGCCCCGGATCCACCGTCACCAACGGCGGCGGAGTCTTCAACCGGCTTGGCTCGGTCACCTTGAATGGCGGCACGCTCACCTCCGTCAGTGGTGCCGTCGCCGGCTATCAGACGTACAGTCTGGATGCCAACGCGGTGATCACCGCCGGTGTTGGCGCCGCCTCCACCATCTCCACCAACGGAGCGTTCCCCGGCATCCACCTTAATACCAACAACACGTTCAACGTGGCCGACGCCACGGGAGACTCCGCCACCGACCTCACCGTTTCCGCCCCGCTCATCAACCGTAACAACAGCGAAGGCGGTGCTGCCGTCGCCGGCGGCCTGACGAAGGCCGGCGTGGGAACCATGACCCTCTCAGGTGTCAGCACCTACACCGGACCCACCACCGTCAACGCCGGCAATTTCAGGGTTACGGGAACGCTTGGCGCCACCGCCGTCACCGTCAATACCGGCGCCACCCTCTCCGGCAGCGGCAACATCGGCGGCACCGTCCATGTCAACGCCGGAGGACACTTCGCCAGATCGATCGCCGCCACTCCCGGAGCGCAAGTTCCGCTGGCCGTCACTGGAAACATCACCATCGACACCACCAGCATTATTGATCTAACGGCCGCCTCCGCTCCGGCGTCGGGAATCTATGTGCTCGCCACCACGACCTCCGGCACCATTACCTACACCACCCCCGTCACGGTCAATCTCACCGGAGTTTCCGGCTCGGTCTCCGTCAGTGGAAGCAACCTCATCCTCACGGTCGGCGGCAACAACTACGATTCCTGGGCCTCGTCCAACGGAATCTCCGGTCAGCCCTCCGCCGATGATACCGACAAGGACGGTCTCAGCAACCTCGTCGAATACGGCCTTGGTCTGAATCCCACCACCTCCAGCCAACCTCCCGGCAGCTACAACCCCTCGACCCGGGTGCTTAGTTTCAACAAGGGGGCTGACGCGATTTCCAACGGTGATGTGAGTTGGATCATCGAGGAGTCCACCACCCTCGGAGTCTGGACACCGATGGTGACTCAAAACGCCGGCGACGCCACTCCGGCGATTTCCTACACACTGCCCGCGGGCCAGCCGAAGGAGTTCGCCCGCCTCAAGGTCGTCAAGGTGCCCTGATCCGCCGGTAGGGAACACCCACCCTTTTCTCCCTTCACGGTGCCGTCGCTCTCACGAGTGGCGGCACCGTTTTTTGTCTTGCAGGCGGCAGTGCCGGAGATTACCTCCGTCGCGTCCTTGCGCTTCAAACACGGCCACACACCCTGAAGAAGCTCTTCCAACTCCTGTTCGTCTCACTCGGCTGCCTCCAACTGGCGGGCGGGCCTTTTTGTGCGATGCAGATCTACGCCTGGGCCGGCATGCTCGTCACCTATTCACAGGACGGCGGCATCGTGCAAGCGGCCAAGGAAACCTTCAGCGGTGAAAAACCCTGCGCCCTCTGCTGCCACATCGCAGCCGCGCAAAAAAAGGACAGCGAGCAGCCCGAGCCCATCGCTCCCGTCTCCGGCAGCCAGCTCGCGAAGCAGCTTCAGGAAATGATTCCTGCTGGAGAAATCCATCTCGTTTTCTCGCTCCCCGGCGAGCCCCCTCCGGTGCCTTTCACCGGAATCCATCTCTCTAGTGGAAGTGCGGCCGATTCGCCGCCCGTGCCACCGCCGCGAACCATCGTTTGATCGCGTCAAGGGCATTGCTTCATTCGCTGTTAGCCGCGGACGGCTGCCCTGTTTGATCACATCCCGCGAGGCACCGTGCCCGCGTTTCATGTGACACCGATCCCGGCCGCGCCCCCTCGCGCGTGCCGCCGCCACTCTGGCCTGCACCTCCGTCAAAACCGGAAGCGCAAGGACCAAAGGCCGGACCTTTCGTCGGGGCGCGTCTTTTGACGCACCCGGCGGAAGGAATCCTTCCCCGTCATGTCCCGGGGCAACCGTCTTCTTTCGTTATTTATGAAATTTCATACCGCAGTGCGCCGGGGATTCACCCTCGTGGAGCTCCTCGTCGTCATCGCCATCGTCATCACCCTGGCCGCCGTTCTCGGGAACGTCGGTACCCGCATGCTTGCGGGAGGCCGCACGGTGAACTGCAGCCGCAATCTCCGCCAGATCGGCATGGCCACCGTGATGTACGCCAGTGACAACAATATGACCCTGCCGTCCACATCACACCAGCGCGGCGGCAGGTCATGGACACTCACCCTCCAGCCTTATGCCAACGAAAAGCTCACCTCGAAGTGCGCGGAGGATGCTAACAAGCAACGCGCCTACACTTACGTCATCAACGATTTTCTCACCCCGCATCCTGCCGGGGCCGACGATAACGACTACTCGTTTCTATCAAAAATCGCGCGCCCCGAATCGACCTTCCTTTTCGCCGAGGCGGCCGCATCCCACACCGGGGACAACTTCCACCTCGCGCCCTACTATGGCGGGAAAATCCCCCCCACCGTTTTTGAATACCAGGTCGCCGTCGGCGTTCACGGCGGGAAGGCGAACTATCTTTTCACCGATGGTCACGTGGAAACCCTGTCATGGAAGGAAATCCGAGCACGTCTCGCCGCGGACGGCACCCGCTTCGCCGATCCTTCCGGCCTCTGATCCCTTCATCCGTTTTTCGAAAATTTTCACATCATGAAACCCCACCTTTTCCTCGCGGTCACTCTGGCTGCTGCCCCGTTAGTCTCCGCGCACGACCACTTCGCCGCCGGCATCGCGGACACGAATTCGAACGGGCTTCCGGACCCGGGCGAACCACTCCGCATGATCGGTCCCGATCTGACCAACCGCATCTTCCACCTTCTGCCGAGGCCCGTCGGATTCCGTATTGTCGAGCGTCAGCGCTGCGGTGGCTACTACGGGCTGGATGACAGCGCCCGCACCCTTTTTTCTAACGATTCATTCTCCCTCACCTCTCTATCCGACGGCACGGAGGAATCCGGAGATCAATACCACGCCCATACCGGTGCCTTTATCTTGGCGGAAATCGTTTCCGTCAGCGGCCCTTCCGGCGGCAGCTTCGGATTTTGGGATGTGGGCACTTCCGCGGTCCAGGACACGCCGGACGTCAGCTTCATGGCGAACGAGCCCACCGGAAACCACGCCTTTGTGATCAGCGGCGGATACGATGCTGCGGACCAGGATCCGCACGGCGACGTCCACGGCCGCGCCTGGACGGCGGACAAGCCGGGCGACTACTACGTCACCTTCCGCTTCGTGGACCGCAGCACCACCGGTCCTGATGGAGGACCGTGGCACGCGCCCAGCGCCCCCTTTGTTTTCCACTTCAAGGCAGGCCCGGATTTCCAACCGACCGGCCAGTCCGTGCAAGGTGGCTTCAAGCTCACCTGGGCCAGCCGGATGGGCATCCGTGAGGAGACCTCTCAAACCGGTATCGCCTTCACCATCCTTCGCAGCACCACCGCCGCCGCGGACGACTGGACTTCCATCGGCACCGTCACCGGCACCACGGCGGACACCGCCACCTTCACCGATCCGTCTCCCCCGTCAGGCAAGGCATTCTATCGGCTCTCCTACGGTTGGTCCGCCCGTTGAGTCCTGGAATCCGCGCCACCACCAACAATTCAACACATGAAAACAAAACGTCGCCTCGTCATCGCCGCCTGCGTCATCCTCTCAGGACCCGCCGCCACCGCCCACACCACCTACGGCGGAACAGCCCGTGACCTCGGCCCATCCGCCGGCAGCGCGCCCGGCGTCATCACCGGCACCGCCATCACCCCGTATTTCAAAGCCCTCAACAACCAGACGGTCACCAGCAACTTCGGCTGGGCTGCCGGCACGGATACCGACAAGCTCGGAAACGCCCACGATATCAAGGCCTACCGCTTCACCCTCGCCGAGGCCGGCCTTGCCACCATCACCGTGTCCAGCGCCGCACGCGGCACCGGCACCCAAGGTTTTTTTCCCGCCTTCTCGCTCTTTTCCGGCCTGCTCCACACCGCCAGCGCTGACTACGATTCCGCCGCTGTCACTTTGGATTACCTCGCCACCCTAGGCGGTACCCAACCAAAGAACGGTGCTTTCAACGCTCTCGATACCTGGAGGATCGGCAACGATCCCGGCGAACTCTCCACCCTGACCTATGTTGGAAACGCGGCTGACGGCACCTCCGCCATCTTCGGCTCCGCCCCCGGCATCCATGGCGACGGCCTCGCCGACGGCATCGTCCAACAGACCTTCTGGCTCGCCGCCGGAGATTACTCTCTCATCATCGGCGGCGCGAACATCACCGGTGCCGATCTGACGGGCTCCTACGGCATCGACGCTTCCCTCAGCGTCGTGCCCGAGCCGTCCGTCGCACTTCTAGCCGCCTTTTCCTCCTGCGCTTTATTCATGCGCCGCAGGTAAGGGTTCGATATTCGAATCCCTCACCGGAAATCCGAGCCCATGCCGCTGGCCTTGTCGACAGCGAAGACGGGGACGTTTTCCCACTCGAATTCCCAGTTCTTGAAATCCTTGGTGATGCGGTCACGGGTGGTCTGGGAGATGGGCTGGGTGGTGAAAAGGGGCAGAACCTTCGCTCCATTCGAACCGGTGCGGTATTCCACTCCTTTTTCCTCGATGAGGAGGGCGAAACCGACCTTTCCGCCGGGACGTTCACCGATACCGATGCTGAGATCGAGTGATTCACCCCGTTTCAGTTTGATCCAATTGCCGGTGGTGAGGCCGGAACCGGGGATGTGGGAGGCACCTTGATCGTCGATGGGCAGCTCTGCTTTCCAACGTTGCGAGACCTCGCCCCGCAGGCTCGGCCATGCGGAAATCAGCACCATGTGGCCTTTCGCAGCGACTCCGAGATAGTCATCGGCCGCACCGGCAAAACGGAAAGTGATATCCCGGTTGACTGAGACGGAGCCTTTGTAGTGGATGAGCCAACCGGAGGGTTTCACCTTGTCGGCCACGTTGAAGAACTCCGGTGCGGCATTGGCATCAGTCGTCGCGATGGCGATCTGAGTGAGATAGAGCGTGTCGGGAGCTTGGTAGAATTTCCTGAACGCTAAATCACGGAAACCGGCGGACTGGATGTCGTTCACCCGGCTGCTGTAATCGATGGAACGGCCGATCTCGTAGCCCTCGGTGGGTTTGCCCTTCGCGGTTTGTTTGAAGTCATAGAAGCGGCCGGGCAGGGAGCCATCGACGGCGATGTTTCCACCGAAGGGAGTCATGAATCCCGCACCGGCTCCAGGGCCGATTCCAAGACCGTTGCCGAGGCCGTTTCCAGGACCATTGCCCGGTCCGTTTCCTCCACCCGCGCCGCCGCCTTGGCCGGCGCTGCCCAAGTTGTTCATGCTCACGGGCAGGGCCACATCCGCCATCTTCGGAGAGCTGTCAGGCAGGACGAGGTTTGAGGGAGCCGTGCTTCTGATTTGGGGATTTAAAGCTGATGCCAGCGACTGGCGGTGCTGGATCTGGACTTTGCTGACAGTTGCTCCCTCTGTGCCCCCACCGGAAAGGCTGCCAGGTGTGGTGATTGCCTCGGCTTCGGGCGGATAGACCCATTTGTAAAGGAACAGGATGGCGACGAGTGCGAAGAGCCCGTGGACCAGCAGGGAAATCGAAAAGGCTCCCAAGCCGAGACGCTTGGCGACGGTGGGTTTGTTTTCCCGGGGTGCGGATGGTAGTGAATCGTGGGTTTTCATGAGGATGGAACGTTTTAAGAAGCAACTTCTTTGATCCATTCCCATCTCACAGATCCGGCCGGATGTCGATGATTCAATTCAGCGCCGCGAGATTCGGGAAAACCTTGCGTCCGGAGCCGCACTGGGTCAGTGAAACCCGAAGCACGATCGATGCCGCGACTCCCGACATGGCTGGAACGCTACAGGACCCTCCCGAGGTGCGTCCTGCTTTTTGCAGCGGGCCAATTTCTCATCAATCTGATCAACTCGGCGCAGTTCCTCCTGCTCAACCTGTTTTTGAAAGCGCGCGGTCTGGATGATCCGGCGATCGCGGCGCTGTCCTCGCAACGTTTCCTTGCGACCCTGTTTCTCGCCCTGCCCGCCGGGCTCTGGCTGCGGGGGAAACCGCTGCGCCGACCGCTCATCACGGGCGCGGTGTTGTTTCCGCTGACCGCGCTGGCGTCGTTGCAGACCGTGCAGACGGGCGCGATGACCGCAGCGTCCGGGTGTTTCCTGGCGATGGGATTCGCCGGGCTGGTCCTGAACGTGGCCAGCCTGCCGATGATGTTGCGGATCGCTCCGCCGCGGCAATCGAGCGAGGCGCTGAGCCTGCTCTTCGCCACCTGGGGCGCGGCCAGCATCTGCGGCGGGGTTCTTTCGACCGTGCTGCAAAGCATCGGCCACCTGGATCTCGGCGGCATGCATTTCGTTTTCGACGAATACGCCACGCTGTTGGTTCTAACCGTGTGCGGTCTGGGCGCGCCGTTTCTCTATGCGTGTCTTCCCGATCCCGTGCCTGCGGAAAAGTCGAAACGCCACTGGCTGCACGTGCACCGCGAGGATTTTCCGGTGCTGCTGCGCGCGCTGGTGCCCACGCTCTGCATCGCGACGGGGGCCGGGCTGAGCATCCAGTTCCTCAATCTGTTTTTCAGCAACGTCCATCACCTGAGTCCGGCGACCTACTCGGCCTATGGCTCGGTGAGCTACGTGCTGGTGTTCATCACCGGCCTGATCGTGCCGGAAATCCGCCGCCGCCTCGGCTGGCGCGGGGCGATCCTCGGCGTGCAGTCGGCGGCGGTGGTGCTGCTCACGCTGATGGGGCTGACGGAACTCTGGAAACACACGGGCTGGGCGATGCCGGTGGCCATCGTGTGTTTCATCTTCCGCCAGCCGCTGATGAACATGGCCGGACCCTCGACCAGCGAACTCTCGATGTCCTACGTCGGCGAGCGGAACCGCGAGCTGATGAGCGCGTGCGGCGGCGCGATCTGGAGCGGCGCCTGGTGGCTGGCGGCGCGGCTTTTTGAAATGCTCCGCACGTTTGAAATCCCTTATTGGCAGGTTTTTCTAACGACGGCGGTGCTGTATTTCATCGGAACGTTCTCCTACCTCGGCCTGATCCGTGCGGTGGAGCGGAAGGAGTCGCAGGCCGCCGCTCCGGATGTTTCTCCCGAACAGGGGCAGGTCTAGGAGCGTGGACGCCGGCTCACGCCACAATCTTGAAACCCGCGCAATTCTCCAACAGCGGGATCTTCCGCGCGGTGAGATTCTTGATGTGGTGGGCGACGTTCGACTCTTCCGCGATTTCCTTGATGAAGTCCTCGACCTCGCCGGCCTCGCCCATGACCTGGAGCTCCACGCTGCCGTCATCGAGGTTCTTCACCCAGCCGCAGACGTCAAACCCGCGCGAGAGGTCCTTGACCGTGTAGCGGAAACCGACGCCCTGGACGCGGCCCTCGAAGATGACTTGTTTGGCGATCATTGAAGAAGTTGAGAGTTGAAAGTTGATGGTTGATAGAAAGAGGTCATTTGCCGCTGATAGCGGCGGCGGTGGTGGCTTCCGAGGTGTTGATGAAACGGACGCGCAGCGGTGACGGGCGGATGATCGCGAGATGGCGCTTGGATTCGGAGACGAGGACCCTGCCCGGAGCCGCGTTTTCCGGTTGGCCCGCCATTTTTCCTGCCAGAGCGAGGGCGGCGGACTGGAGTTGGTCGGCGGCTTGCCCGGTGGTGAGTTCGATTTCCCAAAGCAGGGCGGTGGAGGATTCGCCGTCTGGGAAAAGCACATAGCGGTCGTTTTTCCAACAGCCCGCGACCTCGGACGCCGCTTCGGCATCACCGGCCGCGTCCAGCCAGAGGCGCAGGCCGAGTTGTCCGGCGGATTCGGATAGGAGCGGTTCTTCCGGTGTGGTGGGCAGGTCGAGGGGTTTGATTTCCGCAGCAGTGTCGGCGGCGACGATGGCGCGCGTCGTCTGCGGCGGATTGCGAAAGGTGGTTAGGAACGGCTCGCTGCCTTTGACATACAGTGAATCCGCGAGGCCCTTGCCCTCGATGAATGAGAAATTGCGCAGGCCCTGGATGTAGGGCGAGAGGCTGGCGATGAGCTGTTCGCTCTCCTTGTCCTCCTTCATCTGCATGAATCCGATGGTGCGCGCCTTCTCCGTCAGAAAGCGGGCAACCGCGGCAGACGCGGCCCCCTGGTGCAGCGCCTCGCGGGCGCGGGCGGCGTCATCATCGGGATGGGAGGCGGGCGGAGGAAAATGCTGGTGCAGGAGGATGCGCTCCAACAGCCCGACGAGCGTCGCCTGATCCGGGATGTTTTTCAGATCCGACTTGTCCAGCATCCACGCCTCGCCGGTGACATCGTCGAACCAACCGCCCGCACCGGCGGAGAGGCTGGCGGTGAGCTGGACGAGCAGGTCGTCGCCGGGCTCCAGCCAGCCGATGAGGATGGCGGCTTCCTGCCGGTCGTCGATGCCGGACGGCCCGAGCCGGCTCTCGATCGCCGCGCCGATGCGGCCGCGGAGCTCCTCCGCAGCGATGCGGTGGACGACCGGATTTGATAGAAACCGCAGCCCGGTTTCCTTCTCGGTGCGGTCGGCGAGTTCCTCCGGCACCGAGAGTTTTCCGCCGCCTTGTGCGAGCGAACGCAGCGATTCGTTCTCACGCCGCAGCATTTCGATTTCATCACGCGCGGCGCGGAGTTCCCTGCCGGTGTCCGGACGGTCCGCAGGCGTGGCGGTGGATTTCCAATGCAGTCCCTGGAGGATGCCGGCGGCTCCGATGGCCCCGCCCAGCAGCAGAGGGAGTGTCGTCTTGGGAGAGGGCACGGTTTTCTATCAGCGCTTGCCGCCTTCTTTGAACGGATTCGTTTCAAGCGCGGAGGATTTCACCCCGAACACCTCCTCGAAAGTCTTTCCGGGCAGCAGGTTGTAGATGATCGGCGCGCTGCGCTTGCCTTCCGCGTCGTAGAGATAAACGACGAGCTGCACGGGCATTTCCGCGCCGTTGGCCGGATTGATCCGGCGCACGCGGGCATCGTACATCTTTTCCTGCACGAGGAGTCCGGTGGATTTCTGATAGCCGTAGCTGACCTTGAAGAGTTCGTTGTTCTGGCCGTCATAGATCTTGCAGCCGAGCGGATTCTGGTTCGCATCCATCTTGTAAATGGTGAGCATGCTCATCACGCCGTTCGCGGTGAAAGTCTTCTTGGTGAGCGTCTTGCTGTCCGGGCTGCGGGTGAACATCGCGCGCGATCCATCCTCATGGCGCATGACTCGGACGTTCGGTCCGTCCACGGCGTCGAAGTCGCCGGCTGCCATCACGGGCTGGATGATGAGCAGCGCCGCGAGGGCGCGGATTTTCCAAGTTGCCAGCGGGTTCATAGGGCACAAACTACGCATCCGCCGCGGACGCTGCAAGCCGCCAATTTCACGATGATCTGGAAAACACGACAAGGCCCTCTCGACCTCACGCACCGCGCGCGGGTGATGGGAATCCTCAACGTCACGCCGGATTCGTTCTCGGACGGTGGCGACCATTGTGAGATCGAAAGCGCGCTGGTCCACGCCCGCCGGATGATCGCCGAGGGGGCGGAAATGATCGACATCGGTGGCGAATCGACACGCCCCGGAGCGCTTCCGGTGGCGGCGGAGGAAGAAACAAGGCGCACCGCTCCGGTCATCGCCGCGCTGCGGGCGGAGTGGGACGGGCTGATTTCCATCGACACCATGAAGGCAGCCGTCGCCCGCGCGGCGATGGACGTCGGGGCGGACATCGTCAACGACGTGAGCGGACTGACGGCGGATCCGGAAATGGCGGCCGTCTGCGCGGCAGGCGGTTGCGGTTTGGTGGTGATGCACCGGCAGGGCGATTCGCAGACCATGCAGAAAGCGCCGCGCTACGCCGACGTGGTGGCGGAGGTGCGCGCGTTTTTCGAAGAACGGCTGGCCACGCTGGCGGCGGTGGGGATCGGGACGGAGGCGGTGTGTTTTGATCCCGGCATCGGCTTCGGAAAATCCCAGGAGCACAATCTCACGCTGATCCGGGCTTTGGACGGGCTCGTCGTGGGTGGGCGACCTATTTTGTTAGGCGTGTCGCGGAAATCCTTTATCGGGAAATTGCTCGGCAGTGATGATCTCAATGCCCGCGAATGGCCGACGGTGGCGATTACCTCCTATGCCCGCGAAAAAGGGGTGATGCTGCACCGCGTGCATTCGGTGAAGGCGAACGTGGAGGCGCTGAAGATGACGGAGGCGATCCTGGGAGCACATTGAACATCGAAGCAGAGAAAATTTGAACCGCAAAGGCCGCAAAGGCCGCAAAGGGACGCGGAGTATAGATTCTGAAAAGCTGAAATTCCAACCTCTCTATCTTCCCATTTCAGCATTTATCCTCACTCTTCTTCCGCGTCCCTTTGCTGCCTTTGCGCCTCCGCGGTTCCCTCTTCCGCTGGCGACGAGAACATCGAAATGAAGAGGGGCGGAATGAATTCCACGCTCCTGGTTTCTATCAGTTCTGCGGCGCGGGGACCGGTTTGCGCGAGACGGCGAAGCGGTATTTCCCAACCGCATCGACGATGCCGCCGGCGATGGCGTTCTGATAGTCAGGATTCTCGATGAGGCGGGCTTCGTAGGGATGGGTCATGAATCCGCCTTCCAGCAGGATGGCAGGATGGACGACGCCGGAGAGCACGCTGAAGCGGGCGCGCTTGATGCCGCGGTCGAAGGTGTTTTTCCCAAGGCGGCGGAGGATGGAGCCGTGGACGGAGGTGGCGAGGGCGATGTTAGCCGAGTCGTGTTCGTTGCCGGCGCGGGTCATGTTGTCGGAAGATTTCCAATCGCTGCCGTAGTGCGAGACGCCGGGAGGCGAGAGGGTGAAGGTCTCGATGCCCCGCGCGGCGCGGTTGCCGGAGTTGAAATGGATGCTGACGTAAACGGCGTTTTCCTTCACGGCGTTGGCGAGATCGACGCGCTCCTGAAGCGAAAGATAGACGTTGGTGTCACGCGTCATGACGACCTTGAAGCCTTTCAACTGGAGCTGCGTTCTAACTATTCCGGCGACCTTGAGATTGTAGTCGCA
>JBDSNC010000262.1:0-14841 GCA_039915545.1 Luteolibacter sp. | reverse complement strand
AACTCTCAACCATAGACCATCAACTACTTCAACTGCATCCCTGGCTGGTGCCGCATTGGGTGCAGACGCCGCAGGCTCCGGCGCGGATGACCTTGTCGGAGCCGCAGTTCGAGCAGGTGATGCCCATGTAGGCGGTGCCCAGCGCGGTCTGGACGCGGGCGGCGGCGTGGTGGGTGTGATCGGCGACGCTGAGTTCGCGGACGGGCCGGTTGAGGGCGCGTTTTTCCATTTCCGGCAGCTCGGGCATGGGAAGATCGGCCTGCTCCGAATCCGGCGAGGTGGCCTTGCGGTAGCCCTGGATGAACTGGCAGCCGATCCAGCGGAAAACGTAGTCGGTGATGCTGTAGGCGGAACGGATGTCGGGATTCGCGGTGAATCCGCTGGGTTCGTAACGCTGATAGGCGAACTTGTTCACCATCTGTTCGAGCGGCACGCCGTATTGCAGGGCGATGGAGGTGAGCGTGGCGACCGTGTCCATCAGACCGCCGAGGGTGCTGCCTTCCTTGGACATCTGGACGAAGAGTTCGCCCGGCTGACCATCTTGATAGAGGCCGACGGTGATGTAGCCTTCGTGCCCTGCGATCTCGAACTTGTGCGTCAGCGACATGCGGGTGTCCGGCAGGGAGCGGCGCGAGCGGCTGTCGAGCTGGTCGCGGAGGGATTCGTTTTCGGCGGCGAGTTTGGCGAGCTGGGTGGCGAAATCATCGGCCACCTGTCCGCTGCCTCCCATGTCGGAAGTCTTCTTCGTGTTGAGCGGCGCGGAGCGTTTCGAGCCGTCTCGATAGATGGCGACCGCCTTCAAACCGAGCTGCCACGCCTCGATGTAAGTCTGCATGATGTCCTCGACGGTGGCTTTTTCCGGGAGGTTGACGGTTTTCGAAATGGCTCCTGATAGGAACGGCTGCGCGGCCGCCATCATCAGCAGGTGGCCGCGGTAGTGGAGGCTGCGGGTGCCTTTGTAGGGCTTGAAGGCGCAGTCGAAAACCGGCAGGTGCCCGGGCTTCAGTCCGCTGGGAATGACTTGTCCGGTTTCGTCATCGGTGACATCCTCAATGGTGTCCCATTTTTCGATGTGCTGGAGGATGGCGGCGTTCTGATCGTCGGAATAACCGAGCCGCTTGAGCGCGGGTGGGACGGTCTGGTTGACGATTTTCAACATGCCGCCGCCGGCGAGGAGCTTGTATTTCACCAGTGCGATGTCCGGCTCGATGCCGGTGGTGTCGCAGTCCATCAGAAATCCAATGGTGCCGGTGGGAGCGAGCACGGTAACCTGTGCGTTGCGGTAGCCGTGGCTGCGTCCGGCGTCGAGCGCGCGGTCCCAGGCGTTGCGGGCGGCTTCGATGATCGGCAGACAGTCGGCGTTTCCAGAGAAGTTGTATGCCAGATCGCGGTGGCGGGAAATGACGTCGAGCATGGCCGTTTCGTTCGACGGCGCTGGCGGGTTTTTCACCGTGCCGTAGCGGGCGTCCCTGTAGGATGGAAAGGGTCCCGCGATGGCGGCGAGCTCGGCACTCACCTGATAGGCGTGGCCGGTCATGAGCGCGGTGATGGAGCCGGCGAGCGCGCGTCCTTCGTCCGAATCGTAGCCGAGTCCGCGGCTCATGATGAGTGCGCCGAGGTTGGCAAAGCCGAGTCCGAGCGTGCGGAAGGCGTGGGAGTTTTCCGCGATCGGCTGGGTGGGGTAGCTGGCTCGGTCCACTAGGATTTCCTGGGCGACGATGAAGATCCGGACGGCATGCTTGAAGCGCCTGACATCGAACCAGCCATCGTTCTTCCTGAATCTAACGAGATTGAGGGACGCGAGATTGCAGGCGGTGTCGTTGAGAAAAAGGTATTCGGAGCAGGGGTTGGTGGAATGTTGGCGACCGCTGCCCTTGCAGGTGTGCCAGGCGTGGATGGTGGAATCGAACTGCATGCCGGGGTCGCCGCAGGTCCAGGTTCCTAACGAAATTTTTCGCAGCAGCTCGCGGGCGCTTTTTTTCTCGCAGGGTTCGCCATCGATGACGCGGCGCGTCCACCAGTCGCCGTCGTCCACGGCGGCCTGCATGAAGCCGTCGCTGGCGCGGACAGATAGATTTTCGTTCTGGAACATGACGGAGCCGTAGGCGTCGCCGTTGTAGGAGCCATCGTAGCCCTGCTCGATCAGCGCCCAGGCTTTTTTTTCCTCGATGGTCTTGGCCTCGATGAATTCCTCGATGTCCGGATGCCAGTCCTTGAGCGTGTTCATTTTCGCTGCGCGTCGGGTTTTCCCACCGGATTTTACGGCGTTCGCGACTTGATCGTAGATTCGCAAAAATGAGAGTGGTCCTGAGGGTTTTCCGCCGCCGGAGAGTTTCTCGCGGGTGGAGCGCAGGGTTGATAGATCGGAGCCGGTGCCGGAGCCGTATTTGAAAAGCATGGCTTCCGACGAGGCGAGGCGCATGATGTCCTCCATCTTGTCCTCCACGCCCTGGATGAAGCAGGCGCTGGCCTGCGGGTAGTGGTATTGACCGGGCGCGCGCTTGGCTTTTCCGGCATCGGCGTTCCAATACCAGTTTCCCTCTCCGCCGTTCTCACCGATGCCGTATTGGTCGTAGAGGCCGACGTTGAACCAGACGGGCGAATTGAACGCGCCGTATTGGTGGAGGCAGAGCCAGGTGAGGTCGCCGTAGAAATTTTCCGAGCTTTCCTCGTCGGCGAAGTAACCGTCGGCGACGCCCCAGTCGGTGATGGTCCGGGTGACGCGGTGGATGAGCTGGCGGACGGAGTGCTCGCGGCCGCCGTTGTTAGGATCGTTGCCGATGGTGGCGTCGCCGTAGAAGTATTTGGAAACGGCGATCTTGGTGGCGAGCTCGCTCCATGCTTTCGGAACCTCGACGTTCTCCTGACGGAACATCGTTTTACCGCGATCATCCGTGATCTCCGCGGTGCGCCTGCTCCATTCGATTTCATCGAACGGCGAAACTCCGGGTGACGCGAAATTTCGCTCGAAGCCGAGACCGGTGATGGTAGCTGATTCAGTGGGGCTCTGGGATGGGGCGTCAGCGGTTTTCATGGGATGGGCGGACCTAAAGGATACTCTACCGCCTTTTTGAGGCCACGCATCCCGCATCACAACCTGCGCCGATTTCACCATCGGGCCCCGATTTTGCCCTCCTGGCGGATGTTGAAGATACGTTACCAGAGTGCCCTCAATGCATCAGTATCAAGCACTTCCATCGTGCTCACAATTCGGTCGGGAGATTCGGCCGCGAGCGATTCCGCCGGGTGGGTGGTGGTGACCCCCACGCATTTCATGCCGCCGGCCCGGGCGGCGCGGAGGCCGGCGTGCGCGTCCTCGATGACCACGCAGTCCGCGGGAACGGCTCCGAGCTTGGCGGCGGCCTTGAGAAAAACCTCCGGGTCCGGCTTGCCGCGGGTGACGTCTTCCGATGCGGCGACGCCCTGGAAAAGATGTGCGATCCCTAGCAGCCCGAACGCGCACTCGATGTTCTTCCGTTGTGCGGAGGTGCCGACCGCAGTGGGGATGCCCGCATTTTTCAGGTCCTCCAAAAGGGCGACCACACCGGGCAACGCTTCGATGCCTTCATTCGCGAGAATCTCCCGATAGAGCACTTCCTTGCGGTCGCCGAGTTCCTTGATGCGCGCGGTGTCGCTTTCGTCCGCCCAGCCGAGCAGAGGGAGTATCGTTTCGTTGCGCTGGCCGAAGGTGGCGTTGAATTGCTCGCGGGTGAGCGATTTTCCGATTTCATCGGCGAGCATGAACCACGAACGTTCGTGCGCGTGGTGGGAATCGATCACCACGCCGTCGAAATCAAAAATCACCGCTGCAAGAGACATGTGCGGAGCATAGCGGGGAACGGTGGTTTGGCCAGTCCTGTGATGTAGATTCATGGGATGTATGGACAATCGTGGATATTGTGAATTCCATCTTGAATCCGGACGTACCGCCCGTTCTGCTGGTCGGGTGAAACCAACCCGTGCCGCCCTCCTTACGCCGCTTTTTCTGATAGGTAATCTTCAGGCTGCGGAAAACAGCCTGCATTATACCGAGCCTGCGAAACGCTGGACCGAAGCGTTGCCGGTGGGAAACGGGCGTCTTGGGGCGATGGTTTTCGGTGATGTGCGTGCGGAAAAGCTTTCGCTCAACGAGGCGACGTTCTGGACCGGCGGCCCGAAGGATTGCAACAACCCCGCCGCCCGTGAGGTTCTGCCCAAGGTGCGTGAAGCCGTTGCCGCGGGAAATTACAAGGAAGCCGAGGCGCTCTGTAAGAAGATGCAGGGCCCTTACAACCAGTCCTATCTTCCGCTCGGTGAGTTGAAGATCACCTTTCCCGGGAATGGCGCTGTCACTGATTACTCGCGCGATCTCGATCTCGACCGCGCGGTGACCACCGTCCGTTATCGTGATGGCGACGCCGTTTTCACCCGCGAGGTTTTCAGCAGTTTTCCCGATCAGGTCATCGTCGTGCGGCTGACCTGCGACAAGCCGGGCAAAATCTCCTTCAGCGCGGCACTCGGCAGCCAGGTTCATTTCACCACCGAGTCTGTGGGTGCTGACACACTGGTCCTCCATGGAAAAGCCCCGGCCCACGCGGAACCGAGCTACGTTAAAAAAGACGACCCGATCCGCTACGAGGACGGACCGCAAGGGGAGGGGATGACGGCCGATGTCCGGTTGAAGGCCCTCATGGCCGGCGGTACCAGCGCCTGCGACGGGAAAAATCTAATCGTCTCCGCCGCCGATTCCGTCACCTTGCTACTTTCCGCGGGCACGAGTTTCAACGGCTATGACAAATCCCCGGGCCGCGAGGGTCGCGATCCCACGGCCGAATCCGCCCGTCCGCTCAAGGCAGCGCAGGCGCGTTCCTATCAGGAGCTTCTTACCCGCCACGTTGCCGACTACCAGAAATTCTACCGTCGCGTCGCACTTGATCTCGGCCATTCCACCGGTGCGGAAAACCTGACGACGGACGCGCGTCTCGTGCGCCAGGCGAAGGGCGAGCCGGATCCCGGTCTTTCAGCGCTGCTTTTCAACTACGGCCGCTATCTGCTCATTTCCTGTTCCCGCCCCGGTGGCCAGCCAGCGAATCTTCAGGGCATCTGGAACGAATCCCTGCGCCCGCCATGGAGCTCGAACTGGACGATCAACATCAACACCCAGATGAATTACTGGCCCGCCGAGGTCACCAACCTCAGCGAGTGTCATGAGCCGCTTTTCGATCTCATCGATGGCCTCGCGGTGAACGGCCGGAAGACGGCCGAGGTGAACTACGGCGCGCATGGCTGGGTTTCCCACCACAACGCCGATCTCTGGCGGCAGAGCGCGCCTGTCGGCAACTACGGCGACGGCGATCCGATGTGGGCGAACTGGTGTATGAGCAGCGCCTGGCTTTCCCAACATTTGTGGGAGCACTACGCCT
This sequence comes from Luteolibacter sp., assembly GCA_039915545.1. Lineage (GTDB taxonomy): Bacteria > Verrucomicrobiota > Verrucomicrobiia > Verrucomicrobiales > Akkermansiaceae > Luteolibacter. The sequence continues at coordinate 9,439 of JBDSNC010000262.1, read as the reverse complement.
TCACCGGCGACCGCGATTTCCTGAAAAACCGCGCGTGGCCGATCATGAAAGGTGCGGCCGAATTCTATCTGGACTGGCTGATCGAAGATGGCAAAGGCCATCTCGTCACGTCCCCCTCCACCTCGCCGGAGAACGCCTTCACCGGACCTGATGGGAAAAAGGGAACGGTGAGCATGGCGAGCACCATGGACATGGAGATCATCTGGGATCTTTTCACCAACTGCATCGCCACCGGGAAAATCCTCGGCACCGATCCCGAATTCATCGAGAAACTCGAAGCGACCCGCGCGAAACTCTATCCGCTGAAAATCGGCGCGCGCGGCCAGCTTCAGGAATGGTTCGAGGACTTCATGGAGCAGGACGTCCATCACCGCCACACTTCGCACCTTTTCGGCATTCATCCGGGGAAACAGATCACGCCTGAAACGCCCGAGCTCTTCAACGCGGCGCGCCGCTCGCTTGAGATCCGGGGGGACGACGGCACCGGTTGGTCGCTCGCGTGGAAGATCAATTTCTGGGCCCGCTTCCGCGACGGCGATCACGCGCTCATCCTGATCAAAAACCTGGAGCGTCCCGTCGGCGAGTTCGACGGCGTCCGCTACAGCGGCGGTGGCGGCGTCTATCCGAATCTTTTCGACGCCCACCCGCCGTTCCAGATCGATGGAAACTTCGGCTTCACCGCCGGTGTCGCCGAAATGCTGGTGCAGAGCCACCTCGGTGAAATCCATCTGCTCCCCGCTCTTCCCTCGGCCTGGCCGGAAGGCAGCGTCACCGGTCTCCGCGCGCGCGGTGGTTTCGAGGTCGATGTCCAATGGCAGGGCGGGAAAGTGAAATCCACCGTCATCCGCAGCATCACCGGGACCAGTTGCAAGGTCCGCGTCGGTGACAAGGTGATCGATCTAACGATGAAGCCCGGCGAATCGCGGACGCTCTGAAACCAACACCGGGTGTCCGCTACTTCTGGGCTTCTCCCAGCCGTGGATCCGCCAGATCAAGATTGTAGAGGATCTGGTTGTAGTCGTAGCGCGGTGTTGGATTCGTATTTCCGGAAAAGGTGGCGGTGTAGGTTCCCTCGAACCAGATCACCCTGCCGCCGTCCTCTGAGAACTCGGGATGCTGCATGGGATTGTAAAACGTGTAGTGATCGTGCGTGGCGATCTTCACGCATTTCCTCCACGGCCCTTCCGGCGCGGGTGCTTCGGCGTAGCGGACTTCACCGAGATACGAGGTGCCGCCTTCTTCGCTGAAAATGCTGATCCACTTTTTTCGCCAGGGGTTCCATGCGACGGATCCGTTGTGCGCCTTGATAGGTTTCCCCGATGTGGCGTCGGTGAATGCGGTGTCGCATTTCACGGATTGATAGAGGGCGGGATTTTTCCACGTTTCGTAGTTGTCGTCCATCCGCAGGGTGGGGGTGGCCTGGGCGAAGTAGAGCCATTTGCCATCGCGGAAGGCATGGCCGTCGGGGAAAAGCCTGGTGCCGTCAGGAAAGGTCAGGACTTTTTTGAATTCCTTCGCCGCGGGATCGAACTCGCACAACCCGCGCTCGGTGACGGTCATGGGGCTTTTGATTTTCGCATAGGTGGCCACGAGATGCTCCGCGCCGGATTTGTCCCTGAGGGTGACCATCGCGCCTAACCAAGTGGGGCAGTCACCGGGAAACGGGGCGATGCCTTTGACGAAGCCGTCGTCGGATTTGAAATAATCGTAGTCGATGGCTCCATCGGCCTTGCATCCGGCTTCACCAGGGAGCGGGGTGGTGGCGAATGTGGTCTGATAGTTGCCGAGTGGATAGCCGGGGCGGTTCGTGTCGCCCCACAGCCAGAACATCTTGCCCTGATAGATGGCGGTATCGACGCTGTCGCATCCGAGCACCTGGGCGTTCAGCAGCGGTTTTTCCGCCGGCAGGATCATTCCCAGCCGCGCGCCGTGAACGTAGCGGCCGCCACCGGTCAGCCGCTGGATGCGCTCGGCGATGTTGATGCGCTTCACCTCGACCGTGGCGCGTCCGCCTTCGATGGCTTTGACACGAATCCCGCGCATTCCGAAACCGTCTGCTTTTGCTTCATAGCCGTGGCCGGAAATGGTGAACCAGACCTCCTGTCCGATGAGACCCGGTTCGTCGAAGGTGACGATCCCGGTGTTGTCCGTGTAATCGACGATGTTGTTCACCGTCTCCACCCGCATGAGCGGCACCGATCGCTTGGTATCGGTATCGACGATCTCGATGGAAAACGGCTTTCCGGGCAATTGGGCGGCGAGTGCGAAAAAGATCAACGGAAGTCTGGCTGACATACTTTTCTCCAATACGCCCGGCTGCCGCGTAGCATTCGAGGAAAATCTTCCTGATCGGGGTTCGATCGAGGTTTGCGGGGAATGAGTGGCCTGGGGGTGCAGCTTCCTGGAGTGAAGTACACTTAGCCTCAAAAATCCGGTTTGAAGTACACCGCCTCTGGATTTGATAAAAATTTGAAGATTTTGAGCGATTTTTTGACCTGTTTCGGGGTGATTTACCGTCCCTTGCGACAGCTTTTGAATTGATTTTTTAAAATTTCAAATCGAATTTTGGCTGTAAATCATTGGTTTTCAGTGATTTGAAAAATTATTATGATTCTCCTTATTTCTCCTTGAAGGCGGAGTGTATTTCAGTGTATCTATTAACCGCTGACGCGACGGTCAGCCACGCCGATGATCACAGACGACCAAAAATATAAGAGCTTCCACTCTTACAAGATGGACCCGAAGTTCCGGGTTTCCATCCCGACTCCTTGGCGTCCTGAGGCGAATGGCGCGCTGTTCCTGCAATTCTCGACCTCCCATGAAATGCCGGTCGTGAAGGTGCTCAGCGGCGAGGCCTACAACGAGAAAGTCGCTCTCATCAAAGCCAGCGACAAGACGCCGGCCGAAAAGTCCTTCCTGCTCGGCAAGCTCGCAATGCTCTGCCGCGAGGTGACCCTGAACGACCAAGGCAAATTGCTCGTTCCAAAAGATCTCAGTGAAAAAGCCGGCATCACCGCCGACTCCGAAGTGACACTCGCCGGTCGCGGCAACTTCTTCGAAGTCTGGAGCAAGACGAACTTCGAAGTGGTGCTCGCCATCGAGTCCCGCCCCGTCGAGCACGACGATCTCGGAATTTTCTAAACACTCACCCACCACACACCCAGCAGCAGCAATGTTGTTCACCCCACCAACTCTGGCACTTGACGCGGTCCGCAATACGGCGGCTCCGGCCGCTCTCGCGCAGGCGCCAGGGTTGGGACTCTTTTCATATGGATGCGCGGAATTCCTCGGGACAGGAACCCAAGCATCAGAACCATCGGATTCCCGCACCGCTCCTGGCTGGTTGTCGGTGCGGGGTCCGGTCACTTTCATGGCTGGGCGCACGAAGTCTCTCGGGACAGAGCTTCTCGCGCTTTTTGAAACGATGGTCCGCACTGCTCCTGGCTGGTTGTCAGTGCGGCCATCGCAAATTTTCTATCAAAAGCAACTCCATGCGCTCGGGACAGCACAAGGTTTTGCCTATCAAACGGACGTCCGCACCGCTCCTGGCTGGTTGTCGGGGCGGCGTCCGGTTACTTTCATGGCTGGGCGCACGAAGTCTCTCGGGACAGAGCTTCTCGCGCTTTTTGAAACGATGTGCCGCACTGCTCCTGGCTGGTTGTCAGTGCGGCCATCGCAAATTTTCCAACAACAGCAACTCCATGCGCTCGGGACAGCACAAGGTTTTGCGGATCAAACGGATTCCCGCACCGCTCCTGGCTGGTTGTCGGTGCGGGGTCTGGTGACTTTCATGGCTGGGCGACTGGAGCTTTTCGGGACTGTACTCCACTCGCTATTTGAAACGATGGTGCGCGCCACTTCTAGTAGTGTGTTAGCGGCGCGGCCATCGACAGATTTTCCATCAATGCAGAACCATGCGCTCGGGACAGCACAAGGTTTTGTCGAAAAAACGGATGCCTGCGCTGCTCCTGGCTGGTTGTCAGCACAGGCTCCCGTCGATTTTTCCGAAGCTCCGATCGCTCCCGGCGGCTATCATCTCCCGGTTTTCCCGGTCGAGACCGCCGGGTGGATGGGTGCGGCTTCCGACAAGTTCATCATCGACGGCACCCTCGGCGGTGGCGGCCACAGCGAGATTTTTCTCAAGGCCGGCGCACGGGTTCTCGGCGTCGACCGCGATCCGGAAGCTCTCGCCCACGCGCGCGCGCGGCTGGCTGCATTCGGCGAACGATTCTCCACTTGGGAAGGCAACTTCTCACAGATCCAGGAGATCCCCGGGATCCAACAGGGGGAAAAGGCCGACGGTCTTCTGTTTGATCTCGGGGTTTCTTCCCGCCAGCTCGATTCCGCGGTCCGCGGATTTTCGTTCATGCGCGAGGGCCCGCTCGACATGCGGATGGGACCGTCCAGCCCGCGCACTGCGGCGGACATCGTGAACGGCTGGCCGGAAGCGGACATCGTTAGGATTCTTTTTGAATACGGCGAGGAATCAAAGGCCCGCCGCATTGCCGGAGCGATCGTCAGGCAGCGCGCCGTCAAGCCGTTCGTCACCACGCTCGATCTAGCGGATTTCATCGAAAAAACCATCGGCCGCCACGGTCGGACGCATCCGGCGACCAAGACTTTCCAAGCCATCCGCATGGCGGTGAACGAGGAGCTCGAATCCCTCGCGACCGCCCTCGCAGCCGCGCCTTCCGTTTTGAAACCGGGCGGGCGTCTGCTCATCATCACTTTCCACAGTCTGGAGGACCGGATGGTGAAACGGTTTTTGAAACACCGCTCCACCGAATTTCTCGATGACCCGGGATGGCCGGAGCCCCGGCCCAATCCCGACTATCAATTCCGGCTGCTGGCGAGAAAAGCCATCATCCCCACCGCCGAGGAAACATCCCTGAACCCGCGAGCCCGCAGTGCAAAACTGCGGGTTGCCCAGCTTTTGGACCTGAAGCCATGAACCGCCGCCGCAACGAATCCCGTCCGTCCATGTCGATCTTTTTCGCGGTGATCCTCGCCGCCGTGATCGTAGCGGGCGGTGGGGTGCTTCATGCCTACTACAAGAACCGTCAGGTCACCATCACCCGCGAGATCGATGCGATCGATCGCCGCGTCGAACAATACCGGCTCGACATCCGCACCACGGAAATGCGCATGGACCAGCTCCTGAACCGTTTCGTCATCCGCAAACAAATCGAAGAGAACGGATCCACCCTGCGCCCGATTCCCATGGGCGCGGTGGAAGACATCGATCCGTCCAACACCAACCGCCACAGCGTCGCCTCCACCGAGCCCTAGCCCGTGAAATCCGCCTTTCAATCCCGCTGCATTCTCCTGTGCTCGATCCTGGTGGTCGGGCTCAGCGTGCTTTCGGCCCGGTTGATCCAAATTCAGTTAGTGGATCGCAAGCGCTATGCGGAAAGCTCGCGCAAGGCCTTCCACCGGGTGGAGAAACTGCCCGCGCTGCGTGGCATGATCGTGGACCGCCGTGAGGAGCCGATGGCAAAGAGTATTCCGGTTTCCACGGTTTTCATCGACAAGAACCATTTGTATGACCCGAAGCTCGCTGCCTACGGACTCGCCTATGAACAGGCAAGCGCCGAGTCCGGTTGGGACAAGCTGGACGCGACCAAGCAGCGCCGCCGGATCAACGCGCTGCGCGGTGAGCTGCTAGCCAATGAGAAGGCGGACGTGCTCGTTCAAAAGCACCTCGCCTACGCCATGGGCGTTCTCTCGCGGCCGCTCGGCATGCGCCGCGAGGAACTGCGCGAAAAGATCGAGAACAGCAAGGGCAAGTGGGTGCCCATCGCGAAGGACCTTCCTGAAGACGTCGCGGACCGCGTCCGGGACGAGATCGACAACCATTGGATCCAGGGTTTCGAATTTGAAAACTCCATCAAGCGCTGGTACACCGCGCCGAACCTCGCGACGCACCTGACGGGCTTTACCGGCGAGGTCGAGGAAACCGACGAGGAAGGGAAAACCCACACCACGGTGCAGGGACGCTTCGGGATAGAAATCGCGATGGAGGAATTTCTAGCAGGCCGTGACGGGTCGCGCGAACATTGCCGCGACGCCCGCGGGCTGGTCGTTCCAGGCACTTCCGCGAGTCTTCGTCCGCCGCGTGCGGGGCTCAACGTGCAGCTCACGATCGACATGGGTATCCAGGCCATCGTCGAGGAGGAACTGGACGCCGGTCTCGCCGAGTTCGAATCGATCCGTGGCGGCGTGATTCTGATGGATCCGAAAACCGGCGAGATCCTCGGCATGGCCAGCCGTCCCACCTTTGATCTCAACCACAAGGAGAACATCGCCGAAAACGGATACAACTATGTGACGCAGGCAATTTACGAACCCGGCTCCACGATCAAGATCGTCGCCACCTCCGGCGCGCTCAACGAAGGCCTGGTGACGCCTTTCACCATGATCAACTGCCAGGGCGGTTACTATCAGGATGGAGCGGTGGTTCTCAAGGATGATCACCCCGCCGGCCAGCTTTCGTTCGAAGGCGTGCTCCAGCATTCCAACAACATCGGCACCTACAAGATCGGTCGCCAATTGGGCTCCGAGCGGTTCTACGACTACCTCCACAAGTATGGATTCGGTCGCAAGACCGGCATCCAGTTGAGCGGTGAAAGCTCGGGAATCGCCCGCAATACCGGCAATCCCGTCGATTTCTCCCGCGCCTGTTTCGGCTACGCCACCAACGTCACTCCGCTGCAGCTTGCCTGCGCGTATTCGGCGATCGCCAGCGACGGCCAGCTTCGCAAGCCCCACATCGTCAAGTCGCTCGTCGCCAACGATGGGACCGTGGTGGAGAGCTACAAGCCGGAAGTGGTCAACCGGGTGATCTCCGCGAAGGCGGCCGGCCAGATGCGAAGCGCTCTAGAAAAGGTCGTCGAAAAGGGTGGCACCGCCACCCAGGCCGCAACGGACGGATATAAGACCGCTGGCAAGACCGGCACCGTGCAGAAGCACAATCCGAAGGGTGGCTATCTGGAAGGCACCTACATTGTTTCCTTCGTCGGTATGATGCCTTCGCAGAATCCGGCGTTTGTTTGTCTGGTCGTGGTGGATGATCCTCACACCCACAAGGTCACCCGTTATGGTGGAACGATTGCAGCACCGATTTATCGAAAAATCGCCACCCGTGTTGCAGCTTATATGAATTTACAACCCACCGAAATCGTTCCACCTCCGCTTGCCACTGCTTCCAGATGATTCTCCGCGACCTAGTTTCCTGTCTCTCACGTGTTACGGTCGCCGGATCGTTGGATGCCGATGTCCACGCCGTCACCGCCTCCTCGCGTGAGGTGACGCCCGGCATGATTTTCGCCGCCATCCGCGGCACGTCGATCGACGGCCACCGCTTCATCAATGACGCGCTCGCCGCAGGTGCCACCGCCATCCTCGCGGAATCCGCGCAGCCTTCGGACTATTCCGCTGCCGCGACCTGGCTCCATGTGCCGGACAGCCGCGCGGCGCTTTCCACGCTGGCTTCCACGCTGGCCGGGCACCCGTGGAAGGACCTCAAGGTCGCCGGCGTGACCGGTACCAATGGCAAGACCACCACCGCTTTCCTGCTTCATCACCTGATGAAAGCCTCGTGGCACCGCGCTGGTTTGTTAGGCACCATCCTCGTGGACGACGGCGAGACGGAGGAACCCGCGAAACATACGACTCCCGGCTCCATCGAGCTTTCCGGCCTGCTCGGCCGCATGCGTGACAACGGCTGCCGTGGTGTGGCGATGGAGGTTTCCTCGCACGGCATCCATCAGAAGCGCATCTCGGCGATCGGTTTCGACGCCTGCATTTTCACCAACCTGACGCAGGACCATCTCGACTATCATGGCACGCTCGACGCCTACTTCCAGGCGAAGTCGGAATGGTTCCACGCGCTCGCTGCGAATCCGCTGGGGAAGAAGCCGGTGGCCGTCATCAACATCGACGACGCCTACGGCCGGGAACTCGCCGAGTCGCTCGATGGCAAGATGCCGGTGCTCCGTTTCGGCTTCGGCGTGCACTGCGATTTCCGTGCTAACAATTTCCGCCAGAACGCGCGTGGCATGGAGTTCGAGCTTACGGCGAAGGGAAAAAGTTTCCTCGTCCGCGCACCGCTGATCGGGCGCTTCAATGTTTACAACCTGCTCGCCGCCATCGCCGCCGCCAGTGCCTGTGGGATCAAGCCGCGTGACGCCGTTGCCGCTCTTGCCGACGCACCGCAGGTTCCGGGCCGCATGGAAAATGTCGGAAACGCCGGTGGTGCCACGGTTTTTGTGGACTACGCGCACACTCCGGATGCTCTCGAAAACGCCTGCCGCACGCTCAAGGAACTCGATCCGCGCCGCCTCATCACCGTCTTCGGCTGCGGTGGGGACCGGGACAAAACAAAGCGCCCGCTGATGGCCGCCGCCGCCGCGCGTCACAGCGATGCTCTCGTGGTGACCTCCGACAATCCGCGTTCGGAAGATCCTCTGGCGATTATCAGCGAGATCGAAAAGGGCCTCGGCGGAAAAGCTTCCCGCAGCATTCCGGACCGTTCCGAAGCGATCAACTTCGCCATCGCGAACTCGCTATCAGGCGACATCATCCTGATCGCCGGCAAGGGCCACGAGACGACCCAGCAGTTCGCCACGGAAACCCTTGATTTCGACGACCGCAAACACGCCAGCAAGGCGCTGCGCGAACGCGCGCAGGCCATCTCCGACATGCGATGAAACCCCTCTCCGCCCAACAGATCGCGGCTATCCTCGGCGTCCCCATCGCCGCGGGAAATCCCGACGCGCTTGCATCCGGCGGTGTCTCCACCGACACCCGGGCGCTGCCGCAGGGCTGTGTGTTTTTCGCACTGCGCGGTGAGAATTTCGATGGTGACCTGTTCGCCGCGAAGGCTCTGGCAGATGGCGCGGCGGTGGCCATCGTTCATCAATGGCAGGGTGATCTTCCGGCAGGAGCAGCGGTCATCGAGGTGGCTAACACGCTCTACGCGCTGCAGAAGCTCGCCTGCTGGTGGCGCAAGCAACTGGACATTCCGGTGATCGGCATCACCGGTTCCAACGGCAAGACCAGCACCAAGGATTTCACCGCGGCGGTACTCTCGCAGCGCTTCAATGTTTCCGCGACGCGGGGCAATCTGAACAACCACATCGGCGTGCCGCTGACCGTGCTTGCGACGACTGGCGAGCACACCGCCGCCGTTTGGGAAATGGGCATGAACCACTCGGGCGAAATTGCGCCGCTGTGTGAGATCGCCCGGCCGAAATACGGCATCATCACCAACATCGGCACCGCGCACATCGAGTTTATGGGAACGCGCGACGCCATCGCCGAGGAGAAGGGGATGTTAGGCCGCGCGCTGCCGGCGGACGGCATTCTGTTTCTTCCCGCGATCTGCGATTATTACGAATATTTCCGCAAGCGGACGAAGGCGGCGATGATCGTCGTCGGC
>JBDSNC010000252.1:0-8787 GCA_039915545.1 Luteolibacter sp. | reverse complement strand
GGGTGCGCCCTCGAAAAGAGCTCCGCCCCACATGGAGCAGAGCTTCCATCCGCCACCTGGCGGCAGCAGAGCGTGCCGCACTCCCGGAGTGCGCGAAGCTCTGCTCGCGCCCGGGCGGCTCCAGCTCTGCTGGATGCGGTGCGGAGCTCTTCGGTCGACAGGCGGGAACGGTTGCGCCCTCAAAAAGAGCTCCGCCCCACATGGAGCAGAGCTTCCATCCGCCACCTGGCGGCAGCAGAGCGTGCCGCACTCCGCAGATTACCACTGGAAAATTCTCCGACCCCTGACACCTTCCCGCGATGCCCGACGCCACACCGATCCTCGAAGCCGACAATCTCGTCAAAACCTTCGGCGAAAGCACCGCCCTCGACGGGCTTTCCTTCAAGGTCGCGAAAGGCGAATCTCTCGGCCTGCTCGGCGTCAACGGTGCGGGGAAAACCACGGCGATGAACCTGCTGCTCGGCCTTACCACGCCCACCTCCGGCACGATCCGCGTCTTTGGCAAGGATCTGTGGAAGCACCGCATCGAGATCCTCCGGCAGGTCAATTTCTCCTCCGCCTACACCGCCCTGCCGTCAAACCTCCTCGTCTGGCAGAACCTCACCGTCTTCGCCCGCCTCTACGGCGTCGCGAAACCGAAACAACGGATCGAGGAACTGCTCGAACTCCTCGACATCACCCACCTCCGGAAATCCGTCACCGGCCAGCTCTCCGCCGGCGAGTCCACCCGCGTCAACCTCGCCAAGGCCCTGCTCAACGAACCACGCCTGCTCCTGCTTGACGAACCCACCGCCTCGCTCGATCCCGACATCGCCGACCGCGTGCGCAAGCTCCTCCGCAAGCTCCAGGCGGAAAGGGGACTTTCCATCCTCTACACCTCCCACAACATGCGCGACATCGAGGAAGTCTGCGACCGCCTCATCTTCCTCCACGGCGGAAAAGTCCTCGCCGAAGGCACGCCCGACGATGTCCACGAACGCTTCAACCGCTCGTCGCTGGAGGATCTCTTCATCGGCGTCGCCCGTGGTGAGATCGCTGCAATCGGGAAGAAGTTGATAGTTGATGGTCGATAGTTGATGGAAAGTTGAAGAAAAAGATTACAGCCAACGGCGTGATACAGACATTCCTGTCTGTTCTTCAACGTGGTCACGGTGTCCCGCCGCAGCGTGCCAAACAGAAACCGCGTAACCCGACAAGACCCACGAGCCACATCTAGGGAGCATTTCCTTATCTTCCTTTTAACTATCAACTCTCAACCATCAACTCCCCAAATGCCCTTCTCCTTCCACACCGTCAGCGCGCTCGTCCTGCGCTACCTCTTTCTCTACACGCGGAATCCCGTGCGCTTCGTGGAGCTGATTTTCTGGCCGCTCGTCGATCTCCTGATGTGGGGCTTCCTCACCATCTATCTGAAACAACACGGCGCGGACGGACTTCCCTCCGCCATCACTTTCCTCATCGGCGGCATGATCCTGTGGGATGTGCTCTTCCGCTCGCAGCAGGGCGTCGCCATCTCATTCCTTGAGGACGTCTGGACGCGGAACCTGCTCAATGTCTTCGTCGCTCCCGTCCGCACGGCGGAATACGTCGCCGCCACCTGCATTGTGGGAGTTCTGCGGGTGGGCGTCACACTGGTAGTACTCACCGTCGTCGCCGCGCTGGCATACGGATTCAAGCTCACCGACCTCGGCTTCGGGCTGCTGCCGTTTCTGGCAAACCTCATGATCTTCGGCTGGTTCCTCGGCATGATCTCCACCGCCCTCATCATGCGCTGGGGCCAGGCGGCGGAAAGCCTCGCCTGGGCGGTGCCGTTTTTCATCCAGCCGCTCGCCGCCGTTTTCTATCCGGTCTCCGTGCTGCCGTCATGGCTGCAACCCATCGCCATGGCGCTGCCCTGCACCCCGGTCTTCGAAGGCATGCGCACCGTGCTCTCCGGCCAACCGGCGCCGTGGGGGAACATCGAGCACGCCTTCATCCTCAACCTCATCTGGGGCGTCATCGCCGGTTTCTTCTTCGCTGCGAACCTCCGCCACGTGAGGAAAACCGGCCTGCTGGTAAAAGTGGCGACGCAGTAGTCCCAACCTGCTGCGGCTGTCCGCGACTGTTGCTAACTGAGTTGGATCCGAACCCCGGACGAATGCACCTTTCACCGGTCATAAATCACCGTCCTCGCCCCTTTCTCCTTGTCGCTCACCAGAATGGCGAAGCGCCGGATCGTCGAGACATCCACGCCGGTGTGGCTGATGTAGTCGAATTTCCCACGCAGGTCGGTGTAGCCATCCTTGTGGAAAACCACCTCACCGGAACGCGTCTCCGCGTAAACCTTGATGTAGGTTTTCACCAGTGGCCGCCCGGATGCCGGATTGATCACCTGGATCGTCCGCTCCTCGGGCGTGTGACGGATTTCCAGCGCCCGCGAATCGAGGATTTTCAGCAACTTTTTCGTCCCGGACTCCGCCGACACCAGCACGTTGCCCTTGCGCAGGCCTTCCGGCAGTTCCACCACTGTCTCGCGCTGGTCCTTGGGCAGCGGCACTTCCAGCGTCTCGTTAGGACGGATCGCCGGCAGTCCGCCGCCGTCGCCGCTGAGGAAAGGGTCTTTCGAAAACAGCACTTCCAGATCCACGCTGAAGAGCTGCAACGCCGCCTTTTCTAGCGCCTGATGCTGGATCACCAGCTTCCCGTCCGCCGCCAGCGCCAAGCCGAGCTGCGGCGCGGGAACCTCTTGATCCGGTTTGGAATTTTCCACCGGCTGGTCGAGCCCGGCGATTTCAGTCGCCTGATCGATGACCGTCTGGAACCGGTCATGCCAGAGTCCCGGCGGCAGTGTCGGCACGACCTTCGCGGCGATGGCCCGCGCCTCGGTCGGCTTCTCTTGATAGAAAAGCACCACCGCGTGCAGATAGTCGTAATTCAACCTTCCTGGCAGCTTCGCCGGATCGATCTTTTCAAAACGCGCCAGCGCTTCTCCGATCCGATCCTGCAAAAACAGAAAGGCCGTCAGCGTGAGCTGGTCCGATGCATCCAGCTCCGCCTTCCAGCCGAGCTGATCGAGGAACGCCTGATAGTGCGCCCGCGCCGCTTCATGCGTCAGTCTCGATTCACTGCCGAAACGATGCGCCCGCGGATTCACCAGCGGATCGAATTCCAGTGTCTCCCAATCATGATGCACCCGCGGCCTCACCGTCAGCAGCGGGCTGTCCAGCCACTCGCCGAGCTGGTTCACCGCCTCGGAGTTTTCGAAATAACCGCGCAGCGTTTCCACATCATTGTGCAGGAAGGCAAACGAGCTCACCTCCTTCGAGAAAACCAGCCGCTCGCGCAGGATTTCCGCGACTGTCCCGAAAAACGCCTTGTCCTTCAGCCGCCAACGGATCGCCGACAGATCGATCGTTTTCAAATTCTCCGTCCGCAGCCGTCCGAGCACTTCCTCGTTGGAACCCTCCCGTGCGAGCACCGACCACGCCGCCGCGTCCTGCGGTTCCGGATCGTTGGAAACCCGCAAGGTCCGCGCGTCCGTCCGTGCCAGCACCGTGCCGTCCTCGCTGACATGCAGCGGATAGACCTCGAAATCGCCGCTTGCCGGGAAATAGAAACTCAGGTTCAGCATCAGCACGCCGTAGGGCTTCAGCTCCTCCGTCGCCGACAGCGTGGCCGGCCTGCCGGATAGTGGAATCGATCCCGCCGGAATCTGCGCCAGCACGTCGATCCGCCGGCCGACACCCGTCGGATTTGTCACCACCAGCGACGCGCGGTAAGCCACACCCGGACGGAAATCCCCGATCACCGGGTTCTCCACCTGCTGCCCGTTCACCGTCCGGAACGCCTCCTCCTGCGGACTGAATGATTGCCTGACGAGCAACGGCGACTCCGCCGCCACCTTGTCAGTCGCCCGCGTGTCCTTGTAAAATAACAGCATCGGCTCGCGCGCTTTTACCCGCAGGGTGCTGCCATCCACCTTCACCTCCGGCCGCTCCGCCTTGAACGGCAGATCCAGCATCGCGAGGCAAAGCAGCGCTTCATTCGCATTCGTATGGCACGCGTTGAAATGCGGCGAGAGAAACGGCCCCTTGCCATCCCAAACCGCGAGGTCCAGCCAGAAGCGGTTGAGCGGAACGAGGTTTTCGTCCGTGCGACCCGTATTATGATAGTAATTGGCCTCGCGCCAGAGCTTCGTGTGCTCGGGGAATGGATGGGGTGGAAGTGGCTTGCGTGCCATGAGACTCGCGCCGCCGTGCGCACTGGCTTCGGCGAACGGATCGGGTGTTGCAGGAGTCATAGGGAATGATCTCACGCTGTTTGGCAGTTCCGCAGGGCTGGCCCCTTCTTCATTATATCTGCCTGTTGCGGAGAATGCATCAGCGGAGGGAGGTAGATCAATGGGAGGAAGAAGCGCAGGATCCAATCCAGCATCTCTACCAGCTGCCGAAAATCCGTCCGCAAGATCGGGTGCGTGTTGTGCCGGAGCAGAACCGAGGCCCATGGTGAGTGCCTCAACTTTATCCAGTTCCGTCGGAGTATTGGTGACGACGAGAGTAGTGTCATTCAGAGCCGCAGAAGCACCTGGCGGAAAACTGATACCCGCTTGTTTCAGAAGCTCCATGATCGGTTTGGTGCTCTTCGATGGTCGGGCGACTTCTCCGGGTTCCGCGAATGGATCACCGCCGTTGTCACCAGGGTCCAAACTGGATGCGAAGTCCGGAAGAACGCGGAGGACGCGGGTGGAAATATCCTCACCTGATTCAGTTTGTGGAACCAGAGTGACGGCGAAATCATCAGTCTTGTAACGGAGTTTTGTTTGATCGCAGATGTATTTGAGTGCGATCGCGAGAGGGACGTTTCGAATCCGGAGTTCCTTGATGCGGAGCTGTCCTGGATCACCGCCCGGTTCGCCTGGTGTGGCGGAAGTTGAACGAGGTCTGCGAATGACAAAGTTCAATCCTTTTTTCGAAGGATCGAGCTCGTTGGTGTCTAACTCGGCACATCGCAGGCGCAGGAAATCGATGGCTTCCTCCACCGAAGTGTCCTCGAAATCAATCCGTGGGATGATGATGCTGCGCAGTTTGTCCGTAATATATGAAACGCCACCGGATTCCATCGCTCCGCTGTAACCTGCTGCGAGTCCGAGGCTGTCCTGAACCGCCAGATCCGTACCGCGCAGAGTTTGAGTAAAGAGCTTCGTTTCCTCATCCGGTGTCGGCGCTTCAATTTCCCAGCGCTGGGAAAGCTCGCGGACGATGCGCTCCTTCGTGGCGGGCAGTGCTTGTGAGAGCAAGGCCTTTTCCGCTGCGTTCAAGCGCTGCCAGGCGTAGGGGCGGAGATAAGTCGTGAGATCGCGACCTAGCAGCAGATCGTCCATGAACTGCGGTTCGGGCTTTCCGGCGAGCAGCGGTTTCACGTATTTGTCGAAGAACGGCCGGTCCTTGCGGGCGAGGAAAAGATGCAGCTCGTGGCAGGCGTGTTTTTCCAGCAGTTCGAGTTTTTTCTCCTCCGTGAGATCCGGCCATTCGGTGAGGAAAACGAAATCGCGCATCCGGTCGTCGGCGGTCATGCCGTAGAGGAACTGATGGGCGTCGGTCAGCGTGGTGAAGGCGCGCCAGTCGGCGTCCAGCAGGTTCTCGATCTTCGCCTCGGCGCCCTTCTGCAGCACCGCCGCGCTGCGGGTGGCGAGGAAATGCGTCTTCGGATCCAGCGGGCGGGCGATCCGGCGGTCGCGCAACGGTGTGGCGTTAGATGGCAGCGGCAGCACGACTTCATCGCTGGTGAAGGCGTCCGTAGCGGTGATTTCAATGAACTGGCTGCCCTCGAATTCCGCGAGTGGCAAAGTGAGCGAGCCATCCGCAGCCGGCGTCAGATCGAACCGGACAGCGGCGGGGAACTGGAGGAAATCGCAAATGGCTGCGATGTTCGGAATTCCGTCCGGGTTTGGAAAAATGGATTCATTTTCCCCACGCGTTGCAGAGGCTTTCCTCGGAGCTCCTCCCGCACCGGCGGCTCCTCCTGCCCCCAAAACTCCACCCTGCTCCGCATCTTCTTGGGTCCAGCGGTTCAGCAACTGGCTGGGTCGGGGGAGCATCGAGCCGGGGAAGCTCGCGGCCGAGCGGCGGTCGAGGATGTAGCGCGTCTCATCGCTGAGCCTGCGGTCGGTCAGATAGCCACAGCCGACGAAACCGGGCATCAGGGAATCCGCCACCGGCGGTGAGAACGGATGGAGTCCGGTGCCGGAATTCCAAGCTTGCTGATAGCGTTTGCCCACCAGCGAGACCCGTGTGCCCGGACCGAAGCTGCGGAGCTGGATTTTAAGATCCTTGTTTTCGACAGCCGCACTGACGACGGTCGGGCTGGTAGGTGATTGGTGGACGAGAATTCTCACCGGAGAAACGAGCAGGCCGTCTTTGTTGATCCCTGCGGAACCGCGGATCGTCGTGGTCCTTTCGCCCTGGGTGAGCAGGAAATCGCCGGGCGGCAGGTTGCGGATAACGAGTTGGCCGTCTTCAATAGTAATCTTGTCGAAATGATCGCGGAGGGGATTTCCATCGAGAGTTTCCAAAAGCGAGATTTCCATCCGGTCTGGCGCGGCGGCGGGTTTTTCCAACGGCAGGACGATCCGGCTCATCGCCGGAACCTGCAGGTTGGAGGCGTAGCCGGACGTGTGGGGGCGCGGCGCGTAAGCCGTGTCTTCGATATCGCTGCCTGTCGCCACTAGCAGGTCGATGTTCTGCAATGTCCCGAGATCCACCCGTCCGTTCGCATCGGTGCGGACCGTTAGTTCGATCGGTGGACCGTAGTCGTTGCGGTTGCATTTCAGACTGACCGCCCGGGAAGCGAGCGGCTCGCCATTGCGGCCTCGGAGTTCGAGGCGGTGGCCATTGGTGGTCGGCGAGAAAAAGGCGCTGCCGACGCGGGCGCGTTTGAGGTCGCCGTTGATTTCGTAGGTGGCTTCCGCGCTGTGCTTTTGCGGATCGCCGCCGGTGAGCGGAGTGACGGTGCCGCGCAGGGTGAGGGTGAGTTTGAGAAGGTCGGCGGGGACCTGGAAGGGGATTTCGAGAACAGGCTTGAGCGCCAGGTTTTCCGCGATCACGCGTTCGGTGGTGACTCCGCCTAACGGCTCGGCCTTGAGTGTTAGGGCGGGCTCCTTGATACGGTCGAGCGGAATCTCAAAGCCATGGTTGGTCAGCCGGACGCGGAGGTGGAGCTTGGCTTCCTGATCGGCCAGAAGCTGCTCGCGTTCGAGATGGAAACGGGCGTCGAGAGCGATTTCGTCACCGCGGGAACCGAGCGAAACGGGCACCGCGAGTTTGCCCGCTTGAACGATGCCGGTGGTGAGTGGTTGGTTCGAGGTGTTAGGAATCACAATGCGACCATCCCCGCCGGCGGTTATTTTTTCCCGACCGGCCACGAAGCTGGCATTGGCGACGGGATTTCCCTTTTCATCGAAAACCCGCACAGTCTGGCCGTTGGCGGTGCGCTCTACAAACGGAATCAAGCTGCCCTTGCGGACCAGCGCCCGCGCGGAAACCTGGCCGCTCACGAAGTCCACCAGCCACGCGCCCGCGCCGGACAGCTCCGGCAGGACGATCGTTTCCCGATGCTGCACCAAGGGAAGTTGCGCGAAAGTCAGCCGCCGTTCGTGATGGGGCACGAGGCCGTCGAGATCGACGGAAACATCGGGTTCGCTGCCGTTGCGTGCGAGCGGATCGAGTTCGTAGATGCAGATGAGCAGGTCCGGAGTGTTTTTCAGATCGAGGGTGAGGGAGGCTGCTGCATCGGCGTCGATCAGTTTGGGCGCGCCGGGAGCGAAGGTGATGCGAGTTTCGGATTGCAGGGACTTGAACTCCTCGGGGTCCAGCAAGGTGCCCCAGCGCGATGGGCTATCACCGGCCAGCAAACGGGCGCGGGAGTGAATTTGCGTGAGCTGTTTTTCATTCACGAACGGAGCGAATTCGTCCTGCGAATCGGTCTGGCTGAGGAAATGGGAGAGGTAGCTTTCAATCAACGGTTGGTCGTCGGCGACCGGCGGGCATGCGGTGGCCGTTTGGAAATCCGCATCCAGTTTTGCGAGAAAGTTGCCGTTGTTTTCCTGTCCGACGAAGAATTCGTTCCTCGGCCGGGGCATGGCGAGGTAGGCGAGGAAATCGGCTTTCGGGAAATTTCCCAATTCCATCTGCAAGCGCAGGTGATGGAAAAGCACGTGAGCCTTCAGCGAATTCAATGCGGGCGGCAGGGAGATTGCCACCTCCCGGCAGTGGCTGAGGTGGTCGGCCAGGGCCTTGGGATCGCGGTCGAAATCGGTCTCCGCACCTGGCCGGATTTTGGTGAGAAGCGCGATGTCAAAAGCCTCACTGGAGCGCAGCTTCGGCTGGAGTCCGATCAGCGAGACGAGTTGGTCGTAGGTGAGTTTCCCGTGAAGCGGAAGAGTGCCGAATGCCACGGGTTTCTCCAACGACAACGACCGGTCGATGAGCGGCACGACTCCCGGCAGATCGGCGCGGTCGAGATTTTGGAGATACCAGCGGATTTCCGCCTCGTCGAAGTCCTCGACGCGGTCGAGTTCGCGGAGACGCCGCTGGCCACGGAATCCGGTGTAGGGCGTTGCCGGCGATGCCTCGCGCGCGGCCTTTTCAAAAGCTTCGTCGGAAATGAGCGCGGGATCGATCCGGGTGGGCAGAATCTCCGCCGCAGCGGCGGCGTCGGGGCGGGTATCATCGAATTTCAGGCCCAGCCGCTTGATCAGCTCCGCCAGCGAGGTATCGGGATTTTTTCCATAATCCATCAGCAGTTGGCGGT
>JBDSNC010000229.1:0-29867 GCA_039915545.1 Luteolibacter sp. | reverse complement strand
GCCTGCTGGCGTTGGGGTGGGGCCTGCTGGCGTTGGGGCTGGGCCTGCTGGCGCTGCGGTTGGGCTTGCTGGCGTTGCGGTTGGGCCTGCGGACGTTGCGGTTGGGCCTGCGGACGCTGCGGTTGGGCTTGCGGACGTTGCGGTTGGGCTTGTTGACGTTGCGGTTGAGGGACTGATTGGCGTGAAGGCGCGGTTTCCGTCCGGCGGGGGACTGCTGTGGAAGGCCTGATTTCGCGGGGAGGGGAAACCGCCTGGCGTTTCGGTTCTGGTTGGAGATTCCGGTTGGGTGATGGAACGGAGTTGTGATTCGGTTGCGTTGGAACTCTGCCTGCGGTCGGTGGTTCGGCCTTGCGGTTGGTTTGAGGACGAATACCGCTGTTATTTCCGGAACGTGTGTTCGGTTGTTCCGGGATGACGCGGTTCGGCCTGTTCGCGGGATTGTTCTCTCTCGCAACATTTCCAGTCGGTCTCGCTGCAATGGGCGAGCGAGGCGTTTTCGTGCGATCCGCCGAAGCGCCATTCTGCGGGTGTTCGCCACGGGTGGCCTCCATGCGTTGCCGCTCTTGGCCGAATTTCCGGACGTCTTGCCGTTGGGCGACGAAGCGATCGCGCGTCGGCTGATCGAGGGAGCGGAAGCGTTGTTGTCCCTCGCCCCGGTGGGTGGCCACGCGGGCAAGCGGTTGCGCCAGATCGAAATTGCGTCCCCGCGCCCGCTCGGCTTCCGGGCGGATTCCCAAGGCACTCCAAGTGTGTGGCGGGCGGGCGTCCTGATGATCGCGGCGGTATTGGAAATCATCGCGGCGGTGTTGTTGCCAAGTCCGGTCATGGCGGTTCTCCCACGATTGATAGGCGTAGATCGGATCGCAGCCACGGCGGCCGGAGTTATAGGAATACGAGGCGTAATAGCCGGAATTGGAGTAGTTCGGCGCATAGTAGTCGCCGAAGTAGTAGTGGCCGTAGCTTGGTCTCAGGAACAGATGGTTTGTGAACACCGACAGGCTGACGACCAGCGATGGCGTATAACAGAACCCCGGGCGGCTGTAATAGCTGCGCCCGAAATAAACCGGCGCGAACACCACCCCGCGGCTTGCCACCGGATAGTCCCAATAGCCGTCGACATAGACGTAACCGCGATGGGTCCAGCGGTAGCAGGACGGCTGGTAATTCCAGTTAGGCCGGCATTCGTTCCAGTATCCGCCGCGCCAGGCGTAGCGGCTTTCCCGCCAGATCCAATTGCCGGGGACCCAGGTGTAGTTGTCGGAAGGTGCTTCGATG
The DNA here is from genome assembly GCA_039915545.1 of Luteolibacter sp. Classification (GTDB taxonomy): domain Bacteria; phylum Verrucomicrobiota; class Verrucomicrobiia; order Verrucomicrobiales; family Akkermansiaceae; genus Luteolibacter. The sequence continues at coordinate 28,592 of JBDSNC010000229.1, read as the reverse complement.
TTAGGCCCTGCCTCGACGCTGCGCGGCGGCTCCGGCAGGTAGCTGACCTCGGTGTTTTCCGTGTCCGCCCAGTAGCCGGACGTCCATTGATACTGGCCCTGCGCCTCGCTCCAATAACCCGGCACCCACTGGCGGCCTGGAGGTAAATTGCGCCAGATCCCGCTGATCCAGATGAAGTCATTCTGATCTTCATCCCAAGCCCAGTAGCCCGGAATCCACACCACATTGTCGCCCTCCAACTGCTGCTCGGGTGGGATCTCCTCGATCGCTTCCGGCGGTTTGGTAGTCACCAGAATGCCTTGCACCGGATCGAAGGAAATCGTTCCTGCAAACGCTTCGTGCACCGGTCCGCGGGTGAGGACCTCCATGTCCTGCGAACCTTGATTTTCCTGGGCGAACGTCTGGCCCGGCAACAACGCCAAGCTGCTGATTGCCAATGCCGTGATGCTGCCAAAAAGCCAATGTCTGCGTGAATTCATGTCGTCCTCCTTGCGGGTTTTCCTCGCAAGGAGAGACGGGCTTCACGCCGGATTGATTCGATCTTTCTTCACTTCCCCGCCGGCTTCGCCCCGTAGGCGCTGGCGGCGAGCACCTCGTTCGGCGATGATTTTCCGCCTGCGAAATCACCGGCGTTGCCAATGGTCGTCTCGCTGATGTTGCGCAACGCGGTGTCGGTGAAATACGCCTGATGCGAGGTCACGATGACGTTCGGGAAAGTGAGCAGGCGCTGGAGCACGTCGTCCTGAATGATCTCGTTGGACAGGTCCTGATAGAAAAGGTCGCCCTCCTGCTCGTAGACATCGATTCCGAGATAACCGACCTTCCCTGACTTGAGCGCGCCGATCATGTCCGCCGCGCGGATCAGCGCGCCGCGGCTCGTGTTGATGATCATCACTCCGTCGCGCATCATGGCGAGCGTGCGGGTGTTGATGAGATGGTGGGATTCCGGCGTGAGCGGACAGTGCAGGCTGATGATGTCCGAGCTGGCTAACAATTCATCGCGCGTCACGTAGCTGCCACCGAGCGCTTTGAACTCGGGATTCTCAAACGGATCGCAGCCGATCACCTTGCACCCGAGCGCGGCCAGCGGCTTCACCGTGAGGCAGCCGATTTTCCCCGTGCCGATGATACCCACCGTGCGGCCATGGAGATCAAATCCCATCAGCCCGTCGATCGAGAAATTTCCCTCGCGCACCCGGTTGTAGGCGCGGTGGTACTGGCGGTTGAGCGTGAGGATCATCCCCAGCGCGAATTCCGCCACCGCGAACGGCGAGTAGGCGGGCACGCGGCGGACGCTGATGCCGTGGGCCAGCGCGGCGTCGAGATCCACTTGGTTGAATCCGGCGCAGCGCAGGAGGATCAGCCGTGTGCCGCCTTTCGCGAGGATCTCGATGACCTCGGCGTCGAGTTGGTCGTTCACAAACGCGCAAACACCGTCCGAGCCCGCCGCGAGCGGAGCGGTGTCCGAGGACAGGCGTGCTTCGTGGAAATTGAGATCATGCCGGGCCTCCTGGTTGGCGGCTTCGAGAAATCTGCGGTCGTAGTTCTTCGTGCTGAAAACGGCGATTTTCATAAATTCTGAAGCGCACTCTATGGGCCGGATTTATGGAAAGCACTCCGAAAGAAGCGCCGTTTTGCTTGGCGAAGCCGCCGTCCCGCGCTTTGCTCCCCGCATGCTTGCGAAGCGAATCATTCCCTGCCTCGACGTCACCGACGGCCGCGTGGTCAAAGGCGTCAATTTCGTCGATCTGATTGATGCTGGCGATCCGGTAGAGTGCGCCATCGCCTACAATCTCCAACAGGCGGACGAACTCGTTTTCCTCGACATCACCGCGTCCTCCGACAGGCGTAACACGATGGTGGACGTCGTCCGCCGCACGGCGGAAAAGTGTTTCATTCCGCTGACCGTCGGCGGTGGTATCCGGTCGGTGGACAACATGCGCGAAATGCTCGGTGCCGGTGCGGACAAGGTCGGCATCAACACCTCCGCTGTTACCAATCCCGGCTTGGTGGACGAGGGCGCGAAGGCGTTCGGCAGCCAGTGCATCGTCGTCGCCATCGACGCGAAACGCGATGGCGTGGGGAAATGGAAAGTTTACACCCATGGTGGGCGCAACCGCCTGGAGTTGGACGCCGTCGAATGGGCGAAGGAAGTCTGGCGGCGCGGGGCGGGTGAAATTCTGCTCACCAGCATGGACGCGGACGGCACCCAGGCCGGCTACGACATCGAGTTGACCGCTGCGGTTTCCTCCGCTGTCGGCATCCCTGTCATCGCCAGCGGCGGCGCGGGAAATCTCGACCACATGGTGGAGGTTCTTGATGCCGGAAAGGCGGATGCGGTTCTCGCAGCCAGCATTTTCCACTTCAAAAAGCACACCATCGCCGAGGCGAAACAACATTTCGCCAGCCGCGGCGTGCCGGTAAGGCCGATGGTGAAAGCATAAGGGCGGTTTTTCATCCGTTGGATTTCCATGAAAATCGCCTGCTACATTTTCATCACACTGATCTCTCTCGTCAATGTGGTGGCGGGGCTCAAGCAGGCATATGTCCTGTTACGGAAGAAGATTCGCATCTGCGACGGGAGGATCGTCCTTTCCAAGGTCGGTGAAGTAGAGGAATGGTACGGAGGAGACAACGAGCTTAAGATGTTCTGGCCCGTGGTTGAGTTCGAATACGTTCTTATCGGCCGGACGATGAGGGGCGACCGGATCTCGTTAGCCTCCAGCAAAACATCAAAACGCTCCCAGGCGGAGAAGAAGATGTGCCATTATCCAGAGGGAAAGCGCGTACGGGTTTTCTACAACGCGGATGATCCGGCGGAATGCTATCTTAAAAATCCGAGGCAACAAATAGCGACATTTCTTGCCTGGGCCGCTGGGATGATTGTTTTTGGTGCAGTGATGAACCTCATGATCTGGAAGTTCGTTCCTTGATTGAAAAGATTTCAATGTCGGGGGGGGCAGGATATGCGTGGCGTTTCGGGGAATTTTTCACACACTTGTCTCTTCCCATCCCTTCGACTGAAGTGTAGGCTTCAAGGGTTCGAAAAGGAGAATGCTCCGGTTCGGACGAACAACATGAATCCGGAGACTGCCCGTTGGCGTGTCCACACAGGCGGCTTCCACATCGAAGATCCCCCTATGAAAACTCCCGACAAAACCGTCGCGCGGCGGTTCCTCCGCGCCCATTGGGTGGGTCCGATGGTAACTGCGATTTCCCTCGCGGCGGCGATGCCTTCCCTCAGGGCGTCCGATCTGATCACCAACGGCAGCTTTGAGAACGACCTCACCGGCTGGACGCCCGCCGGCAGCGTGCGGATCCAGACCGCTCCGTCCTACCAACCGGCGGACGGCTCACGGCTCGTTTCGTTCAACGCTGGAAATGCGCCCACCGGCGGATCGTTCTCACAGAGTTTCCCAACAGTGGCGGGGCAGTTGTACCGGCTGGAATTCAAAGTCGGCGTCTTGGGTAAAAATAGCGCCGGGCAGTTGCTGGGGATGATCGTCACCAGCTTCACAGGCTTGGCGACCGATCGCATACCGTTGTCCGACACACCGGATGGGAAAATCTCGTGGATTCCGAAGTCCTATTTCTTCGTGGCCAACTCCGGGGTCACGAATGTCGAATTCCGCGACTACTCGAGCGCGACCATCAACATCGACACGGTGCTGGACCAGGTGACGGTCACGCCGGTCACCACCTATGTTGGACTGGGGAACCCTGGCTTCGAGGCGGACCTACAGGGATGGACTTCGTCAGGAAACGTGCGAGTGCAGTCGCTGCCGCCGTATGTGGCGTCCGAGGGGACCAAACTCGCGGTGTTCAACGGAGGAAACCAGGTTCCCGACGGAGTGCTTTCGCAACAGTATTACCACACCGTACCGGGGATCAGCTATCAGCTCGATTTCGACATGGGAATCCTCGCCTATCGGTCCGGCGCGCAGACGCTGAATGTCGGCGTGAACGGAAACAACCCGCTCGTTTCACAAACGCTGCTGATGAATTCCCCCGGCGACGGCAAGGTTCGCTGGGAGCGCAAACAACTGTCGTTCGTCTCGGATTCGACGGCGGTCATCTTGGTTTTCCGTGACGCTTCCGCCGGAACCAACGGTATCGATCTGCTGCTCGATCATCTTTCCGTCATCCCGAGCGCGTCGCGGACTCTCACGGTGCAACATTCCGGAATCGACCTTCTGATCGCCCAGAGCGTGCCCATCCAGGTGGCGCCGCCGGATCGTGCGTTGGAAACCGTCGGTTCAACTCCGTTTGTCAGGAGCTACGACGACGGGACCCAGGTGAATCTGACCGCGCCGGCCAGTTTTCTAACACACATCCCCTACAAGGGCTACGCCCTTACCTACCGGTTCCAGAACTGGTTGGACAATGGAGCGAGCCTCGGCTCCAACCGCACGGCTGCGGTTAACATGAATTCGGACCGCACCCTCACCGCCGTGTTCGGGCCGGGGGCGCCGATCATCGCCGGCCAGCCAGCCAGCGCGACCGTTTTTGAAGGCGGCAGCGTGACCTTCCGGGTGGCCGTGGATGCACCTGGCACTCCCATCCAGTGGCTTTACAATGGGCAGGAGATACCCGGCGCTTACGAGGAGACTTATACGATCGCTCGGGTGGAGCCGGGACATGCCGGAGCATATTCCGCCAGGGCCGCTGACCTGGGAGGCTCCTCCACCAGCGATTCCGCGGTGCTGACAGTGATCCGTGCGACTGCGGTGGGCGAGGGATATGAAAACGGATTGGCGAGGTGGTCACCCACCGGCAGCGTGCGGGCCATTGCCTCCCCTGTCTATCAGCCGACGGAGGGCAGCAGCGTTTTGAATTTCAACGCCGGAAACGCGTCGCCGAACGGTGTCGTCTCACGAACCTTCGACACGCTGCCAGGAACGGGCTATCTGCTGAGTCTGGACATGGGGACCCTCTCGTACGTCCGCGCCTTCCAACGTCTGCAGGTGAACGTTTCGGGAAACACGGTGCTATCGTCGATGGTTTTTTCGATCGAAGGCAATGGCAGCGGAAAAGCCCAGTGGAAGGGAAAGGGGCTCTATTTCACGGCGGACAGCGCCAGGACCACCGTCGTTCTCCGTGATGTCTCGCCGACGTCCAACTCGATCGATCTGATGGTCGACAATTTCAAGCTCGCCCCGCTGCCCGCGGGGTTTGCGTTCGTCCAGGCCGGCACATTCATGATGGGCAGCAATCCTGACGACTACGGCCACGCTTATAACGAAACCCTGCATTCGGTGACCTTTGCGGAGCCGATGCTGTGCAAGAAAACGGAAGTGAACTGGTCCGAATGGAATTCTGCGAAATCCCGTGCGGCAGCGCTCGGCTACAACGACCTTCCGGCCGGCCGAAACGGCTACGACGGCGATTTACAGGGCAAGCATCCGGTGACCGAGATCAACTGGTGGGACGCGATCAAATGGTGCAACCTCGCGAGTGAGATCGAAGGCCTGAAACCGGTCTATCACACATCTGGAAATTTCACGGCAGCCAACATCATGCGCAATGGCACGGCCACTCCCTACGCCGACTGGGCGGCGGATGGCTACCGGCTGCCGACGGAATCCGAATGGGAGTATGTCTGCAAGGCCGGCACCACCACGATCTACTTTACCGGATCCTCCGACGCGGACCTTTCCCTCGCGGGCTGGTATTCCGCCAACAGCGGCTTCAACACCCATCCCGGCGGAATGAAATTGGCGAATGCCTGGGGGATCAGTGACACGCTTGGTAATGTTTGGGAATGGTGTTGGGACTACTACGGGGAATTCTATCCGGTCGATCCCGTCACCGATCCGCGCGGACCGGACGCAGGACCTGACCGCGTGATCCGCGGCGGCAGTTTCCACATGCTTTCCTACTGGTGCCGCAGCAGCGAGCGGGCTTCGCATACCAAGGAATCCACTTGGTGGTATCTCGGATTCCGGCCCGTGCGCGGAGTCCATTGGTGATCACTCCAACGAGGCCAGGGCGTCGCCGATGGGAATCGTGCGGCGCTGGCGGTCGATGAAATAGCTGACGTCCTTGTATCCGGCATTTTCCAACAGCTTCAGCGCGGTGACATAACCATCACCGACCCGCCTCGCGACATGTGCGTCCGCGCCGATGACGACGGGGATGCCGCGCTCGTTCATCAGCGCGAGCTGCGAGGGGGAGGGATTCATTTCCGGCAGCGCCTTCTGGACGCCGCTGGTGTTGAGCTCCATCGCCACGCCGGTCGCGGCGATGCGGTCGAGCGCGCGCTCCACGAACGGCCGGATGCGTTTGAAATCCCACTCGTCGGGGGATTCGTTCTTGATCAGATCCGGATGGGCAAGCGTGTCGTAGAGCCCGCTTTCCGCGGAGAGGGCGAGGTGCTCGTAGTAAAGCTGTTGATAGCTGAACGTGTCTCCGGTGTAGAAGAGCGCCCGGTAATCGCGGACCTGATAGTGGACGGAACCGAGCACATGGCTGAGCGGCACGCTGGCGTGGAGTTTTTCCAGCCAAGGTTCCACGCCCGGATAGAAATCACTTTCGATGCCGAGCCTGACGTCGAGTTTCCCGGCGAATTTCTCCCGCGTGGCGTAAACCATCGCGACGTATTCGTCGAACTGTTCGGGTGCCATCCGGACGCTGGCGGAAAAGCCGTCGGGCAGGGGACAGTGGCAGGTGAAGGTGATGCCCTTGAAATTCCGTGTGATGGCGGCTTCCGCATACTCGTCCGTCGTGCCGAACGCGTGCTTGCACAGGGTCGTATGGCAGTGGGATTCGTAAAGCAGCGGTGCGGGCATTTTGCTAGGACTTCAACATCGCCCGGAAACGCGGGAGAATTTTTTGATAGAGCGAATTTTTCCCGCCGCGTGCGAGCTGCAGGCCGACGAGCTCCGCCGGGGTGGTGGGATCCGCCGGAGACAGGGAGGTGGCGTTGTAGCTGCCACACTCGATGTGCCGCTGGATGTGGGACGCGCCTTTTTCGTAAGTCACCTGCACGATGGTGTCCGCCGAGCGAATGATCAGAGCGGAGAGCGGGGCTGAATCGGCGTCCGCCTTGAGGATCGCGGTGATGGAAGCGCCCGAACCGGAGGTGAATGCGAATGCTTCCTTGGATTCCGCGTCTTTCCAACCCGCCTGGATCACCAGCCAGGCGAGGAGCTGGAGCGCGGTATTGCGGTGGTCCGGATGATAGGTGATCTCGACGGTCTGGATTCCAGGAAGCGCCTTTTGGGCGACCGGGTCGTCGAACAAACTGGCGATTCCGATCCGAAACTGCAACGAACGCGTCCACGCGTGGTCCTGGATGATGAGGTCGCCATTCACCTGCGAGTTCTCCTCGATCATGCGGAAAGACGCCGCCGGATCCGTCCATGACGAACTGTCGATGATCAGTCTGTCCATCACGCTGACGAGTCGCTCGGTGAGGATGTCGGAAAGCTCGCCCTGCCACCAGAAGACCAGCGGGAGGTCCGAGTTCAGGTGGGCGAAAACGGTGTTGCGGAAACGGCCGGTGACGCGCCCGGTCAGATAGAACGAGATCTGCTCGCAGCAGACGGACTTGCGGCCCTCCGCGAGGTGGCAGTGGGCGGTGATCCAGGCGCGCAGGCTGGGATCGGAAAGCTTGTCGATCTCCACCAGGATGGCCCGGCAGGCGTGCTCGCGGGTCAGCTCGCGGATGATCGCGGAGTTTTCAATGAGTGCGCCGGGTTTCTCCGAGAAAACGACGAGGTTCATCAGCGAGGCGTTCGTCCGCGCCTCGTCCTGCTCCCATAACTTGCGGAGTTCCTTGTCGATGGCGGAAACCGGAACCTCGATGCCGAGTTCGGGGCAGAAGTCGGGAATGGGTGTTAGTAGCGTGCTCATGTCAGCGGTAAATGTCTTTTCTGTGGCCGACCTCGATGACCAGAACCACCAGGACGGAATCGTGTATTTGGTAAATCACCCGGTAATCTCCAACACGGATGCGGTATTCGATATCATATCCCGAGAGTTTGACGCTGCCTTGTGGCTGAGGATTGTCCGCAAGCTTTTCAATGGCTCCAATGATCCGGGCAACGTCTTTTGCGGGGATTTTCCGAAGATCCTTCTCAACGCCCTTCGCAACTTCAACCCGGTAGGATCCCATCTTCGATCAATTGTTTTTTCACGTCATCCAATGGAAGCGTCGGTTCGTGGCGCCGCCGCTCGATGATTGCGGCGGATCGAATGTCCTGAAGGAGATCCTCATATTCGCGGATCGGGATCACCGCCGCGATCTTCCTGCCTTTCTCATTGGTGACAAACTGCGTTTTCATTGGAATAAATTACCCGGATTCAGGTATCGGCGCAAGCCACCAGAATCACAGCCTCCGCCATTGGTTGCCGTCCTGAGCGAGCAGGTCGTCCGCTTCCTTCGGCCCCCAGGAACCGGCGACGAATTCGGCCATCGGTGGCGGGTTGGCGGACTGGTGCCAGGCGTGCTCGATGTGGTCGATGAATTTCCATGCCTCCTCCACTTCGTCACGACGGGCGAAGAGCGTGGCATCGCCGGCGATGGCATCCAGCAACAGCCGTTCGTAAGCTTCCGGGCTGCTCTTGCCGAAACTGGTGGCGTAGTGGAAATCCATTTTCACCGGCTCCAGGCGCAGGCTGGTTCCCGGGATTTTCGAAACCATGCGCAGCGAAATTCCCTCGTCAGGTTGGATCCGGATGACGAGCACGTTGCCGCCGGGAACACCGCCGCAGGGGGTGTTGAAAAGCACGCAAGGCGCGTCCTTGAAGTGCACGGAAATCTCGGTGGACTTCTTCGGCAGGCGCTTGCCCATGCGGATGTAAAACGGCACGCCGCTCCAGCGCCAGGTGTCGATCAGGAGGCGGACGGCGACGTAGGCTTCCGTATCCGACGTTGGAGAAACACGGTCTTCCTCGCGGTAGCCGGGAACCGGATTTCCATCGATATAGCCCGAAGTGTATTGGCCGCGGACGACGTTGGCCGCGACCTTTTCCGGCGTGTCCCACTGGCGCAGCGAGCGGATGACCTTCACCTTCTCATCGCGCACGCCATCGGCGGATAGATCGGTCGGCGGCTCCATCGCGACGAGGCTGAGAAGCTGGAGCAAATGGTTCTGCACCATGTCCCGCAGCGCGCCGGCACCTTCATAATAACCGCCGCGGCCGCCTTCCATGCCGAGGTTTTCGGCGCAGGTGATCTGGATGTGGCTGATATACTTGCTGTTCCAGAGTGGCTCGAAAATGGCGTTCGCGAAACGCAGCACCATCAGGTTCTGCGCGGTTTCCTTGCCGAGGTAGTGGTCGATCCGATAGGTGTCCTTTTCGTGGAAGGTTTCGTTCACCACCTGGTTCAGGTGCTTCGCGGTGGCGAGGTCCGTGCCGAAGGGTTTTTCCACAATCACGCGCGACCAGCAGCCGGGTTTGGCCTCGTTGAGACCGGCGTTTTTCAGGTTGATCAGGATCACATCGAAGAACTCGGGCGCGGAGGCGATGTAGTAGAGGCGGTTGCCCTTGCCGCCGTGTTCCGCGTCGATGGCGTCGAGCTTCTCCGACAGGGTTTTGTAGCCGGCCTGGTCGTCGAACTCGGACATGTGATAGCTGACGGACTGGATGAAATTCCCCCAGATCTTGTCATCCTGTCCCGAGCGCGAAACCTTGCGGTTCAGCTCCTCCAGCCCGCTGCGGAATTCCTCGTCGGACTTTTCACGCCGTGCGAAACCGACGATTTTCACGCCGGTCGGCAGCTCGCCGTCCACCGCGAGATTGTAAAGCGCGGGAATGAGCTTGCGGTGCGTCAGGTCTCCGGTGGCACCGAAGATCACGATGGAACAAGGCTCGGCAGGCGAGCGGGAGACAAGGTCTTCGCGGAAGGGATTGCTCATGAAGTTGCCGTGAGTTTCAGTCAACCCGGCCCCTGAGGCAAAGCCAAATCAGGGTGGAGGGTGAAATACGATTCATGGCGGACATGTGGCGGGTGAGCTCAAAACGATCGTCGTGCGCTACGGCTTACGACTTCCAAAGCGGAACCAGTCTCGAACTCCGGATTTTCCGATCCTTCGTCGCCAGCGGGAGTTTGAGAAAACGCGCGGTGGCCACGATCAGGCGGTCGGCAGGGTCGCGGTGGAAGCTGGCTGGCAGGCGGTTCATTTCCGCGACGATACCGGAGGTGATCGGCTGGACCCGCACCGTGGCTGGTGATGCGGCGATCTGCAGCCAATCCTCGACCGAGCCATTGATTCTGATTCTGCCGAGATCCACCAACGTGGCGAATTCCCACAGGCTGATATCGGAAATCACGGGTCGGGCGTCAGCGGGCAGCGCATCCAGCGCTTCCCTCTCGGCGCGGCCCAAGCCGGGATCGCCGAGCATCCACCAGATCCACACATGGGTGTCCAGCAACGGGGAAAGGTTCATTTCAGTGCCTCGATTTCGGTTTCTGCGAGTGCCGGAGCGAAGGGATCGGCCGTGTAGGCACCCGTTCCGCGCAGAGCGAGCCACGGCTTGGGCTCCTTCTCCGCCACCACCCGTGCCACCGGTTTGCCGCGTTTGGAAATCACCAGATCCTCACCGGTGCGTTGGACCTCGTCGAGCAATTGAAGGCACCTCGCCTTGAAGTCAGTGGCAGTGATTGTTTTCACATGACCAGTCTAGATGACCGGTTCGCTGGGGCAAGGCGGATTTTCGTCACCACGGCAAGGGGGACGCCCGGCCAAAGGTGAAGACGCGCTCGCGGGTGGCTTGGAGTTAGGCCTATCACTGTGATCCGCGAAGATTTGGCCGCCGGTGTCATCGGCGGATGGGGGATGCTGCTAAATTTCAGATGTGTTCATCATCCAGTGACCGTCGGGCAAGCCGGTGCCGTAGACGCTGGCTACCGCGATTGTGGCGGTGCCACTGCTCGCGTCCAAAAGTGGCCCAACGATAGAAAAGTCCGCTGGAAGTGCTGTGAAAAGACCGGGATAACCGAGTTCCGCGGATATCTTGATAGCGGCTTGGATCAGATTGAAGAGTCCAAAGGCAGAAGTGAATCGTAGCTCTGTCAAATGGGCGGACATCATTTCCGAGCCATCGGATCTCCAAAGCCGTTTTCCGTGACGTGTGTCGATCAGAATGCCGGAGCCTCCGTCCACGGCCAAGGTGTGGGGCGGGATCTCCGAAGCGGTTCCGGGATCGCCACCGTGAGGCCGATGGCTTGGCTTGATTGTGAGATCGTGGTGATGGGAAAAAGCTTTGAGAGGAGTGCGGGTATCGAAGCGAAGGATCGCGATTTTTCCGAGTTCGTCGAATTTCGGAATGCCAAGGCGTCCGGTATGTTGGTCGGAAGGAGTCGAGCCGGCCATGACGACAGAAAAGGCCGCCTTGTAGCCTGCTGCCAGGATCTCGTCGCGGGCCGCCATGGACAGGCGGCCGAGAACCGTCCTGCCGCGGAATTTTTCGACCACTTTCGCATCGCCGACGTAGATCGCGGGGATCGAAGTCTCGTTGGCCAGAAGGACATGGCGGCCGACGACCGCCAGCGAGCCAACGATCTCACCGGCGATTTCTGCCAGATAGATTTTGGCATCTCCCATGCCCCGGAAGAACCGTGGGTAGTCTTCTCCGTGAGAGATGGAAAACGAGCCGGATGGGCCGAGCGGATAGCGGAATTCCTTCTCGAACCCCACCAAGGCACGAGCGAGTTCCGGCGGCGGAGTTCCTGTGATGCAGTGGATTTTCATGACCGCGAGGCCAGCAGAATTTTCGGATAGAAGAAACTCCGGTCGGCAAGCTGGAGCCGTCGTCCCTCATCGTGATGCCAGGCCAACGGCGTGAAAAGCGATGGGATATCGAGGCTGGAGTTCAGTTGCCGGATCAGGACGAAGCCCCCAGGACGGAGCGTGCGGTGGGCGGCCGCCAGCGTGTCGCGAGCGGCTTCGGGAGACAACCAGTCGAGAATGTTGGAGAGATGGATGAAGTCCATCGATCCAGCCTGCGCGTCGGCCAATGCATCGAGCATTGAGGTGTTTTGGCAAGTGGGGCGCGTCAGGATCGGGTCGCGACATTGCAGCCAATCGACGGGAGTAGCGGGAGGAAATTTTCCACCAAGAAGCTGCCAGATCCACGGGTTTTCCGCAGGAGGTTGGCGTGCGGTGATGTCGCGTAACTGGCTGATGAAATGGGTGTGAAAAGGTTGACGGGGATTGCGTGTAGCTGCCTCGCCGAAGAGGGCGACCAGGTTTTCCAAACGCAGTGCTTGGGCGAACGCGGCTTCCAGCAGGCGGCCAAGTTCTGTCGCAGGCCCGATCATCCGGCTGGCTAGTCCGGCTTCCGTGGTGTGCAGAAAGCGTTCGATCTCTTGTTGCCAGGGTAAAAGCAGGCGTCGTAGCTCGCGGAATGCCGCTTCATACCGGTCGCATTGATCCACTCCGAATTCGGCGACGAGGGCGGGCTCTGCCAGCACGTTTTCAGGAAGTGCGAGTTCGCGTAAAATGACGGACCAGCTTCTCCGCCTGACCTCGGACGGCATTGGCAGATGACCGAGCAGTGCCATGCTTTTTTCCGGATCGAAATGGGCGGCAAGGTGGAACCGGCAGCGGGTGAGTGCGAGTTGCGCCGGATTCAGATCGACCAACACCAGCTCGGCAAGTGGCAGCCGCGCGAGGCAGACTGCGGTTTCTCCACCCGAGGCGATCATCATCACCTTGGCTCCCGCAGGCAGTCGACGTGCGACTTCGAGATCCAGCCGAGGATCTTCACGGACTTGGGAGAATGCAAGCGGCAGCTTTGACGCCGCGATTGCCCATGAGTCGGGATCCGATTTCATGAAGCCTTGCTCCAAGGCCCGCGTTTGAGGCTGTGACGGACGAATTGAACGACGAATGAGGTGTAGGATCCGATGAAAGGTGCGCCGCGTCGCCGCAATTCCGGCTCCATCAGACGGTGAGCAGACGGCAGTCCATACCACGGGATGCCTGGATAGAGGTGATGCTCCAGATGATAGTTTTCGTTGCACATGAAAAATCTAACTACGGGGCCGGTCAGGATGCTGCGGGTGCCGAGGATTTCGTCGTCGGAATGCTCCAGCAGGGTGTGCTGGCTCATTCCGCGGATGTTCACCATGGTGTTGATGAAGAGCATGGGACCGAGCCAGGCATGAAGTAGCCAGACATGGGGGACAAACGTCCATGCGAGCCAGGCAAGCGCCACGCAGCAGGCAATTTCCAGTGCGATTCCCGCCCGCGATTTCCAGGAACCATGTTTCCAACCGAGAATGGGAATGGCAGTGATGTAAACGGGATAACCGACCAGCAGGCGCATCCAGTTGAGGGTGAAAACGCCCCAGGTCCAGCGTGTGTAATTCGAGTAGTGATCAGGATCATGCTCTCCGCCCAGGTCCGCATGATGCTCCAGGTGAAGCACTCGATAGGCGGAATAATTCTGCCAGACCGGCCAGGCACAGAGGGCACCGACGCAGGCGTTGAGCATCTTGTTCCGGGAGAGCGTGCCATGCACCGCCTCGTGGGTGAAAAGACTGATTCCGTGAAGCGAAGCTCCCGCGACAATCCACAGGGGAAGGCAGAAAATCCACGAAACTTTCCCGGCCAATATCACCGCGCCTGCCGCGCCGGCGGCATACAAGATCAGGAAGCATGCGAAGCGGATGAAATTTTCCCCATGTGAAAGCTGATGGAGGGTGCGCAGCGCATCGGCTTCCAATCGCGGTTTCTCGGAAGCATTCATGGTTTTTCGCGGATGAGATCCATGTAAAGCCGATCAAAGATATACCGTCCAAAAGAAAGACCGCTCAGGATCGAAACTGTCGGTTCGCTGGTATTGTCGGCTTTCTCCGCCGCCTCAAAAAGCTCGGCGGCGTGGCGCTTGTCGATCTCCGCATGGAGACTGTAATGCACCAGCTCCCCGGCTTTCACCCAGCCCAGCTCGACCACTCTGCGTCCGATTAGTGCGCTGATATCCGCGAAGGCGTATTCGATCATGCCCAGCGCGGACAATGCGAAGCCTGTGGATTCCGAACCGCACGCGCCCAAAAGCGCGAGATTGAACGCTTGGACCGGTGTCGCAGGCAGGCTTGCCGCCAGCTCCTCCGCGCCGACTCCGAGAGTGTTCAGAAATCGGGCGAATGTCCGGTCATGCGCGAACTGGGCACGGAAACCGTCTGCCGGATGTTCCTCGTCGAGTCCGTGTTCCTCCGATAGATTGTGAACCAGAACCGCTCGCCCGGCCGAAGTCGGAAGCCGTGCGATCAGGGTCGCGAGGTTTCGTGAGAAAAACCCGACCGCGTAAAAGAACTGCACCTGAGAGCGGACGAACTCCGCCCTCGGCATGCTCCCGTCCGCCAACGTCCGGAAATACTCGTTTCCCAGAATCGGGGCGGCTGAGAGCGAAGCGACGGCTGACGCTTCAGTGACCGTGAGGGAGCCGATAGAACTCATGCCCGGATCATCACCGAAGTTCGGGTGAAAGAAAGGGATTTCTAATCAATGTGCCGTATTTACCACGGCAGCGGAAACGCCCGGTTGAAGGCGAAGACGCGGTCGCGGATGGCGTGGAGTTTTGCCACGTTGGTGTGATCCGAAAGGGCTTCGGCGATGAAGTCGGCGACTTGCTCGACATCGGTTTCCTTCATGCCGCGGGTGGTGACGGCGGGCGTGCCGATGCGGATGCCGCTCGGTTTCACCGGACTGCCGGTGTCGAACGGGATGCCGTTCTTGTTGACGGTGATGCCCGCTTCGTCGAGCGCGTGCGAGGCATCGGTGCCGTTGAGGTTTTTGTTGCGGAGGTCCACGAGCATGACGTGGTTGTCCGTGCCGCCGGAGCAAATGCGGAAACCCTGATGCGTGAGACGTGCGGCGATGGCCTGCGCGTTCTTGATGATCTGCGCGGAGTATTCCTTGAACTCGGGCTTCAGCGCTTCACCGAAGCAAATGGCCTTCGCGGCGATGACGTGCATCAGCGGTCCGCCCTGGATGCCGGGGAAAACCTGCGAGTCGATTTTTTTCGCGAACTCCTCTTTGCAAAGAATAATGCCGCCACGAGGTCCGCGCAGGGACTTGTGGGTCGTCGAAGTCACGAAATCCGCGTGCGGGAACGGGCTCGGATGCAGGCCGGCGGCGACGAGGCCGGCGATGTGCGCCATGTCGACGAAAAGGTAAGCGCCGACCTCACGGGCGAGCTTGCCCATGCGTTCGAAATCGATGATGCGCGAGTAGGCCGATGCACCCACGGTGATCAGCGCGGGCTTGAGTTCCCGGGCGGTTTTTTCCAGCTCCGCGTAGTCGATGCGCTCGTCGTCCGGAGAAACGCCGTAGTGCGTGACCGCATAGAAACGGCCGGAGAAATTCGCCTTGTGGCCGTGAGTGAGGTGACCGCCGTGGGCGAGGTCCATTGTGAAAATCTTGTCGCCCGGCTTGAGCACGGAGAAGTAAACCGCCGTGTTCGCCTGCGAGCCGGAGTGCGGCTGGACGTTTGCGTGTTCCGCTCCGAAAAGCTCCTTCGCGCGGTCGATGGCGAGCTGCTCGACGACATCCACATTTTCACAACCGCCGTACCAGCGCTTGCCGGGATAGCCCTCGGCATACTTGTTCGTGAGGACCGAACCCTGCGCCTCCATCACGGCGGGCGAGGTGAAATTTTCCGAAGCGATCAGCTCGATGTTGTTGCGCTGGCGGTGCTCCTCCGCGGTGATCGCGGCGTAGATCGCAGGATCCGTCACGGCGATGCGGCTGCCGGACGACCTGCAAACGCGCTCTTCGTGACGGCCGCCCTCGAAGGCGGTGGCGAGAAAGGCATCGGCCATGACGATGGCGGTCGTCTCATCGGTGTATTTTCCGGCCAGGCATAGAATATTCGTATCGTTGTGCTGGCGGGTGATGACGGTTTCCTCGACCGAGCGGACATTCGCCGCGCGGACGTGGTGGTGGCGGTTCGCGGCGATGGACATGCCGACACCGGAGGTGCAGGCGAGGATGCCGAAATCGTAGGTGCCATCGGCCACATTGCGGGCGACGACGTTCGCGTAGTCGGCGTAATCGACCGATTCATGGCCCTGTGTGCCGAAGTCGGTGACCTCATGACCGACCTTCTTCAGGTGGGCGACAACGGCGTTTTTCAGATCGACGGCGCCGTGATCGGCTCCGATGGCAATGCGGAAGGTAGGATGGCTCATGGGACGGGCCGGGATTCAAAGCCGGGAAAGGCTTCTTGCAAACCGCAAAATCGGGCGATGCGGTTGAAATTTCACCCTGAACCGGTGTCGGGGAATATTGCATTCGGTTTGAAAAACGCCCGATCCGAAATCTGAATCGTGCAAGCCGCATGCTTCGCCGCCGGGATGGATGGGCTCTATCCTTTGAAAATCAATGAATTCGCGGTGCACGTGAGTTGGGATGTTTTTTGCTGGAAGCGGCGGACCGTTTTTTCGGCCTACCCGCACCATCCTTACCCATCTCATTCATTCCCCCTGAATTTTATGAACGCCACGATGATTCAATTTTTTCACTGGTACACCCCCGGAGATTCGTTCCTTTGGAAGCATGCGGCTGAGCAGGCGAAATACCTCGCCGATCTCGGAATCACCGCCGCCTGGCTTCCTCCTGCCTACAAGGGAGCCGGGGGCGGATACAGCACCGGCTATGATGTTTACGACCTTTTTGATCTGGGTGAATTCGATCAGAAAGGCTCGCGCCCGACGAAATACGGCGACCGCGACCAGTTTCTCAACGCCTGCAGGACGCTGAAAGACCAAGGCGTGGGAGTGATCGTGGATGTCGTTCTCAATCACCGCGGCGGGGCCGACGAACTCGAATCGTTTCACGTTGTGAAGGTCGCCGCGGACGACCGCGGGGAAACCCTGTCGGAGCCCTACGAAATCCGCTCATACACCAAGTTCGCGTTTCCCGCTCGCGGCGAAAAGTATTCGGAATTCAAATGGGATTTCACCTGCTTCACCGGGGTCGATTACGCGGAAGGCGAGGAGGGTAACGGGGTATACCGGATCATCAACGACCACGGCGACGATTGGGACGAGATGATCAGCGACGAAATGGGGAACTACGATTACCTCATGCTCTGTGACGTTGAGACACGCAACGAACACGTCCGCACCGAGCTCAATCATTGGGGGAAATGGTTTCACGAACAGACGGCGTTTAACGGAGTGCGTCTGGATGCGGTGAAGCACATCGCGCCGGAGTTCTATCAGGAGTGGCTGCACGTCCTGCGTGCGAACACGGAGGAAAATATTTTCGCCGTCGGAGAGTACTGGGCCCCGGGGAATCTCGAATTGCTGGAGAAATATATCGCTGCGACGGAGGGCTGCATGAGTCTTTTTGATTCGGCTCTCCATCACAACCTGCGCAGCGCCGGTGAAGCGGGAGGCGACTTCGACCTCCGCACCCTCCTCGACAACTCCCTCATGCTGGCCAAACCGTCGTTGGCCGTCACGCTGGTGGAAAACCACGACACCCAGCCGCTTCAAGCGCTGGAGGCTCCGATCGCCGCTTGGTTCAAGCCGCTCGCCTACGGGTTGATCCTGTTGCGCGCGGAAGGTTATCCCTGTGTTTTCTATCCGGATCTTTACGGCGCGAAATACACCGACAAGGGCAGGGACGGAGGCGACTATGACATCGAAATCGGCAAGGTTCCCTGCTTGGAAAACCTGCTTCTGGCGCGGAAAAATCATGCATATGGCGAACAGCATGTGTATTTCGACGACCCGAATTGCATCGGCTTCACCCGCCTTGGCGATGGGGAACATTCCGGATGCGCCGTCGTCATGGGAAACCGCGATGCGGCCTCGAAGCACATGGAAATCGGTATCTTCTACGCCGGAAAAGCCTTCCGCGACACCCTCGGCCACCACGCGGATCAGGTCGTCATCGGTAAAGACGGCTGGGGAGATTTTCCATGCCCGGCCGAAAGTGTCAGCGTCTGGGTTCCGGAGTGATCTAATACTTTTGGGGTGCGTCGTCTCTTTTTTTGGTCAGCCGAGACCCCACTCTCCGCTCTTCTTCTGACGCTGACTGGTTCTTCTCTATGGGCGCGGCTCCGATAGCGATGCGGAAGGCAGAATGGCTCATGGACAGGTCGGATTCAAATCCGGAACACCACCTCCCGCTGTTTCCGGCGCTCGCCGCCCTCGATTCTTCTCTCAATTGCGTCGTAATTTCGAAGTTGCCAACTTCTAATGTATTTACATAGGATTGCCATTGTGGTTTACAATTCCCTATTGTGATGAAAAATACGACCTATCGCCTTGTCGCCGCTCTGGCTCTTTTTCCTCTTATTTCTACTGCCACCATCGTCACCACCGCCGCGGATGAGGACAACGGCTCGCTCGGCGGCGGTAGCGGCATTTCCCTTCGCGAGGCTGTGAAATACTCCGGTTCGGGGAGTGGCATCACCTTTTCCGTCAGTCTTTCCGGACAAAGCATCCGCCTCACCGGGGGCAGCCTGATGATTGACAAATCCCTCACCATCGACGCCTCAGCCCTCCCGGCGGGCCTCACTCTTTCTGCCGATCGGACAGGAAATGGCAAAACCTCCGATGACACCTATGCCATCCTCCTCACCGGCGGCAACCTCATCCTGGACTCCCTCATTCTCACCGGCGCAAACTGTGGCGAATCCTCCGGCTGCATCACCATCAAGCCGTCCGGTGCCTTTGTTCTCACGCTGGACCACTGCACGCTCACCGGGAATGCCGGCTACCACGCCTCCGTCCTCTATTGCACCGATTCCCCGGCCCGGCCAACCGACGCCATCACCATCCGGAATTCCACCATCACCGCAAACTCGGTCTTCAAAGGCCCGGCCGTCCTCGATGTCTTCTATTGCAACCTCACCATCCAAAACTCCACTTTCAGTCAAAATCAGGCAGGTGCCATCTCATTCCGGTCCGGCGGCCCTTCGAGCGCCTTCTCGATCTCAAACTCCACCATCATCGGTAACCCAGCCAACTTCGGAGCAGGTGGCCTCTTCCTCGACCTCGAATACAACAGGCCCCCCTCCACTGTTTACATCCACAACACCATCTGTACCGGAAATACCCCCGCCAACATCTCCATTTCCCCCGATCTCACCGTCTCCGGCACAAACAACCTCCTCACCGGAAATCCACTCCTTGCCCCGCTTGGCGAATACGGCGGTCCCACCCGGACCATGCCACCGCTGCCCGGCAGCCCCGCCATCAATGCCGGCACCACCACACTCACTACCGACCAGCGTGGCTTTCCCCGCGTAGACACCCCGGACATCGGAGCCGTGGAATACTACACCCCCGCCGACTTCGTCCACACCTGGAAATCCGACAGCGATGGCGACGGCCTGCCCTTCGGCGCGGAATTGGCGCTCGGCACCAATCCCGGAGGTGCGGACGTCGGCAACAGCCGCAACCTCACCGCCCCCGTCTTCGATCCCTCCGGCCATGCCGTCCTCCGCTTTGGCATCGGGATCGCCGCTCCCGGCACCCGCTGGATTCTCAAGCGCTCCCCCGGTCTCAGCCCCGGCGGTTTTACGGAAATCATATCACTATGATGGTGCCAGCGACACGGCCGCTCCCGGTATTTCCTTCGTCCGCACCGCCTCGAACGTCACCGTCACCGATGAGAATCCGCTCCCCGGCGGCGGCTTTTACCGGTTTGAAGCCGCATTGGAACCCTGAGCGGAAAATTCACCTAACGAACGAGGTTTTCTCCGCTGGCATACATCCTGCACCCATCAACTCCCTTGTCTGATACTCCACCCATTCACAACGGTCTCCAGCCGTCTCTCGGCCGCTGGCAGGTTCTTTTCTACGGCCTCGGCTCGATGCTGGGCGCGGGGATTTACGCACTGGTCGGCCGGGCGGCGGAGTCGTTGGGAAATGCGGTCTGGCTGGCGTTTCTGGCGGCGATGGTGGCGGCGCTGCTTACAGGTTTGTCGTATGCCTGCGTCGGCGGGCGGTATGCGAAGGCGGGCGGCGCGGCGTATGTGACGCAACGGGCTCTCGGGTGGCCGGCGCTGAGTTACGTCGTCGGCATCGCGGTGATGATGAGCGGGCTGACGAGCATGGCCACGGGCTCGCAGGCGATCGCGGAGAATCTGGAAAAGGCCGTGGGTTTCGCGCTGCCGATCAAGGCGGTGGCGATCGGGCTGGTGTTTCTGGTGGGCTGCGTGATTTTCCGCGGCATCCGGGAAAGCATGTGGCTGAATGTGGTTTGCACGGTGGTCGAGGCGTCGGGGCTGCTATTTATCATCGCCGTGGGCGTGAGTTACTGGGGCGGGGTGAACTATCTTGAAACACCGGCGGATACGTCCGGAGTCGGCTCGGGAATCACGCTGGCGCTGGTGCTCCAAGGGGCGGTGCTGATGTTTTTTTCGTTCATCGGATTCGAGGATATTCTCAATGTCAGCGAGGAAGTGAAAAATCCGAAACGCGACATCCCGTTCGGTCTGATCGGCGCGATGATCCTGGCGACGCTGATCTACATGGCGGTCGCCATCACCGCGGTGTCCGTGCTGCCATGGCGTGAACTCGCAGCCAGCAAAACTCCGCTGATGGAGGTGGCGCACCGGGCGGCCCCGTGGTTCCGCGGCATCGACCGCGTCTATCTGGGCATCACCATTTTCGCCATCGGCAACACCGCGCTGCTCAACTATCTGATGGGTTCGCGCTTGCTTTACGGCATGAGCCGCCAAGGACTTTTACCGGCGGTTTTGGGGCAACTTCATGCGAAACGCCGCACGCCGCAACTGGCGATCGTGGTCCTGTTTGTGATCGTCTCACTGCTCATCCTCAGCGGCGGGGTGAAGCCGCTGGCGGAAGCGACGGTGCTTCTTCTGCTGGTCGTTTTTACCTTGGTGAACATTTCACTGATCGTCCTGAAACGCCGCCCGAGCGAGCCGTCCGATGGCTTCGATGTTCCGCTCGCAGTTCCCATTTTTGGCGCACTGGTTTGCGCCCTGCTCGTGGCGGTGCGGGTGCACGCGGCGTTCACCGATGAAAAGCCCGGGTCGTGGGTTGCGCCGTTGATCGCGCTGGCGATATTCGTCGTCAGTTTCCTACTCTACTCGCTGCTGAAACCGAAACAGGTGGTCGCGGAGGAAATCTAACCAGGCTCCGCCGCCCGCACGTCCTGGATGATGAGTTGCAGCGTCGTCCGGCCGCGGAAGGTGTTTCTATCAATCGTGAAGGCGATGTCCCACGGCGGATCGGGCAGGGGATACTCGCCGCCGCCGAAGAAGACGGCGTCCTGCTCGTGATAACCCTGGCGGAGCATGAAACGCAGATGGTGGTTTTTCATGTGCAGCGGCGGCCGGCTCAGACCAATGTTGCGTGAGATGAAAACCGGCTGCGGATTGCCGCTGCCGAAGGGTTGCAGGAGATCGTAGCTGGAGAGGAATTCGAGCGAAAGCTGGTCGAAGGAAATTTCCGCGTCGTACATCAGCTTCGGCTGGCGTTGCTCCGGGCTGGTGTGGTTCAGGACGAAGGCGGAGAAATTTTTCCGGAAAGCGTCGATCTTTCCCTCGTCGATCGAAAGTCCGGCGGCCATCGCGTGTCCGCCGCCGGCGATGAGGTCATCTTCGCAGGAGCGGATCGCCTCCACGAGCGAAATTCCGTCGATGCTGCGGCCCGAGCCTTTTCCAACGCCCGCCTCGTCGATCGCGATCACAAACGTCGGCTTGTGATATTGCCGCATCAGCCGCGATGCCACGATGCCGACCACGCCGTGGTGCCAAGTCCGCGAGCCGAGCACGATCACCGGATCGCGCGCCGGATCGAAATCACGGGTGAGCATTTCCACCGCTTCCCGGCGGATCAGGCCTTCGTGGGTTTGGCGCTCTTTATTATAGGCGTCGAGTTTCAGCGCGAGATCGTGCGCCAAGCGTCGGCAGTCGGTCGTCAATGTCGCCAACGCGTCCTCCGGCACGTCCATCCGCCCGGCCGCATTCAGTCGCGGTCCGATCCGGAAACCGACGTCCATCGAGGTCGCAGTGCCGTTCATTCCGGTGACTTCCTGCAAGGCGCGGAGGCCGGGATTGAGTGTGCTCGGTAGGTGTTTCAGCCCGTGGCGCACCATCAGGCGGTTTTCGCCGATCATCGGCACGATGTCTGAAATGGTCGCAACCGCCACCAGATCAATCAGTTCCTTCAAATCCAAATCGACCGGTCTCGTCTTCAGAAGCGCATGACCGAGTTTGAAAACGACTCCCGCCGCACACAGGTAGGTGAATTCCGTCCCGCACTTCGGATTGACCAGCGCGCAGCAATCCGGCCGGCCCGAGAGCTCCGGCTCATGGTGATCCACGATCAGCACATCGATTCCGTCCGCCCGGAGCGCCGCCACTTCCGGGATCGAAACCGTCCCGCAGTCCACCGTGATCATCAGATCCGGCTTCGGCCCTTCCTCCATGCAGCGTTTCAACGCCGCCGTGCTCAATCCGTATCCTTCCGGTCCGCGCCGGGGAATGAAATAGCGGGGCTCCAGCCCGTAAGCCCTCAAAATCCGCCGCATCAGCGTGATCGAGGTCACCCCGTCCACGTCGTAATCGCCGTAAATGCAGACTTTTTCCTTACGATCGATCGCCTGCAGCACCCGCTCCACCGCCGGTTTCATGTCCGGAATCAGAAAAGGATCCGCCAAGTCCCTCAGTCGCGGGCGCAGATAGCCCTCCAGATCGACGCCGTCGGGAAGTCCCCGTTGGCGGATCAGGTGCTCGAGTATCGGTGGAAACGCGCCCTCCGAACCTTTTTCGTTTTTCCGAAACGGTTCACCACGCGCGATCCACCTGAAAGGCTGAGCTCTCATGAAGTGCGGCGGACCCTAGGCGGGAAAATAGGTGGGGCACAAGATTTGAAACGAAAAGCGTGCAAATGCGCCCGCTGCGACAAGCTGTCCCGGCGGAAATGTGACAAAATGACGCGATTTTGCTGGAAATTTACCCTGTCTCACAGTCTGAAATTTTCACATCTCATTCTATTGTAGTGGATTGCGTGTTGATGGCGACACTTTGGCACATTCCCTGCGAAAGGAGGGCATCAATTCAGCGCCCTCACGGGCTAAACCAGAAAGAAACCACCCCAATGTCAAAAATTCTCGGAATCGACCTCGGCACCACCAACTCCTGTATGGCCGTCATGGATGGCAGCGAGTCCACCGTCCTCGAAAACTCGGAAGGCGCACGCACCACCCCATCGGTCGTCGCATTCGCGAAAAACGGCGAGCGCCTCGTCGGCCAAGCCGCCAAACGCCAGGCCGTCACCAACCCACAAAACACCATTTTCTCCGCCAAGCGTCTCATCGGCCGCAAGTTCTCGGAACTCAAGGATGCCGACAAGCGCATGCCCTACACCATCGTCGCCGCCCCGAATGGCGACGCCCACATCCAAGTGGAAGTGGCTGGTGAAAAGAAGACCTACTCGCCGCAGGAAATCGCCGCGATGGTCCTCGGCAAGCTCAAGGCCGACGCCGAAGCCAAGCTCGGCGAAAAAATCACCCAAGCCGTCATCACGGTTCCTGCCTATTTCAACGACTCCCAGCGCAACGCCACCAAGGCCGCCGGTGAAATCGCCGGCCTCGAAGTGCTCCGCATCATCAACGAGCCGACCGCAGCTGCCCTCGCATACGGCCTCGATAAGAAATCCGACGAAAAAATCGCCGTCTATGACCTCGGCGGCGGCACCTTCGACATCTCCGTCCTCGAAATCGGTGATGGCGTTTTCGAAGTCCTCGCCACCGATGGCGACACCATGCTCGGTGGTGACGACTGGGACAACACCCTCATCCAGTGGATCGTCGGCGAGTTCAAAAAGGACCAAGGCATCGACCTCTCCGGACAACCTGACGCACTGCAGCGGATCAAGGAAGAAGCGGAAAAAGCGAAAATCGCCCTTTCCTCCACCCAGTCCTACGACATCAGCCTGCCTTTCGTCACCGCAGATGCCACCGGACCGAAGCACATCCAACTCACCCTCACCCGGTCGAAATTGGAGCAGCTTACCGATTCCCTCTTCGAGCGCACCAAGAAGCCCGTCCGCGATTGCCTCAAGGAAGCCGGCCTCACTCCGAAGGAAATCAACGAGCTCGTCCTCGTCGGCGGCATGACCCGCATGCCGAAGGTTGTGGAAATCGCCCGCGAACTCGCCGGACAGACCCCGCACCAAGGCGTCAACCCGGATGAAGTCGTAGCCATCGGCGCGGCCATCCAAGGCGGCGTCCTCCGCGGCGATGTCAAAGACGTCCTCCTCCTCGACGTCAGTCCGCTTACTCTCTCCATCGAAACGGAAGGCTCCCGCGCCACGCCGATGATCGAACGCAATACCACCATCCCGGCCAAGAAGTCCCAGATCTTCTCCACCGCTTCCGACAGCCAACCCGCCGTCGATATCCGCATCTGCCAAGGCGAGCGCCCGATGTTCTCTGACAACAAATTGCTCGGAAACTTCAAGCTCGACGGCATCGCCCCGGCCCGCCGCGGCGAGCCGCAGATCGAAGTCACCTTCGACATCGACGCCAACGGCATCCTCCACGTTTCCGCGAAGGACAAACAATCCGGCAAGGAACAGAAAATCTCCATCCAAGGCTCCTCCGGGCTTTCCAAGGACGAGATCGAGCAAGCCAAGCGCGACGCCGAGTCCCACGCCGAAGAAGACAAGAAGCGCGTTGAAAAAGTCGATGCCAAGAACAAGGCCGACAACCTCATCTTCAATGTCGAAAAACAACTCGGCGAACTCGGCGACAACGCCCCCGCCGAGCTCAAGGACCTCCTCAACGGCAAGATCCAAGCCGTGAAAGACGCGATCAGCAGCGACAACGTTGACACCATCAACAGCGCCGTCAGCGATCTCGAAGGTTCCCTCCAAGCCCTCGCCGAAGCCGCCCAAAAAGCCGGTGCCAGCGCAGGCGGAGCCGAAATGCCCGACATCGAGCCAGCCGCCGAATCCGCCTCCAACGAGCCGAAGCAAGCCAAAGGCAAAGTCGTCGATGCCGAAGTCGTGGATTAATCCACACACCAAATGAATTCACCTAACGTAAAAAAATTTCCCATGCACACTGGTGTGCATGGGCACGCAGAAGAAACCTTAAACCTTGGAAAGACAATGCTTCTTAGCCAAATTTTTGGATTCCGGTGCTTTGCTCCTATGTCTCAGCATAGGGTAATCTGATGCCTCCGGATGCGAAATGGTTGCCCCAGTCAAAGAAAAGTGAATCAGAACAACCTACCGCAAGGCGATGGATGGTGCCCATGGTTTATAGACGCTCCACGTAGTTACTGAGAAAATGAAAGGACCACCTTCGGGTGGATAGATTGGTGGGTTTTTGTATCAGATCGACAGAACATCAAGACCCGGCAGGTGAAAACCGCTGGTTAATCTCTGAGGTTTTGAAGGAACAAAGAAAGACCCTTGGCGACCACCGCATCCCGGCTCTGCTTTTTTAAATTTAATGACCACCCTCACCACCAAACACCGACGCCTCGCCGCGCTGTGCCCGCTCTCTCCGGAGTCGGTTGCCAGCCTTGCGGCAGCGTGGGATGTGCGAATGGTGGCATCCTCCGATCAATTTACTGAGGTCAGTAAATTGATCCTCAATCCACGCCCATGAAACCATCGGTCATCGCCCAACTCCTTTTCGAACTGGAAAAACTCGTGCAAGTCGAGTTTGAGACAGGCGTGGAATTCTGGCTGGCGCGTGACCTCCAAGCGGTCCTCGGCTACTCGAATTGGCAGAACTTCTGCAAGGTGATCGAGAGCGCGGCGACGGCCTGCAAAACCTCTGGCCATAAGGCTTCCGATCATTTTACTGAGGTCAGTAAAATGATCGCCCTTGGCAAAGGTGGGCAGCGGGAAATCAAGGATTTCATGCTCACCCGCTACGCCTGCTACCTCATCGCCCAGAATGGCGATCCGGCGAAGGATGAGATCGCGTTTTGCCAGACTTACTTCGCCCTCCAGACCCGGCGGCAGGAACTCATCGAACTTCGCCTCGCCGAGGTCGAGCGCCTGCACACCCGTAAAAAATTGACCGAATCCGAGAAGTTGCTCTCGGGCCTCATTTTCGAAAAACTCGAAGACGACCGGAGCTTCGGCATCATCCGCAGCAAAGGCGATCAGGCGCTCTTCGGTGGCAATAGCACCCAAGACATGAAAACCCGCCTGGGCGTCCCGGACAATCGCCCTCTGGCCGATTTCCTCCCCACGATCACTATCAAGGCCAAGGACTTCGCCAACGAAATCACGACGTTCAGCATCACCCGCGACGGCTTGGATACCGAACTCGCCATTTCCCACGAGCACGTCAAAAACAACACGGACGTCCGGAGTTTGTTAGGAGAACGGAACATCGTCCCTGAAAACCTCCCTCCCGCCGAGGATCTCAAAAAAGTCCAGCGCCGCCTTCAATCCGAAGAAAAGAAACTTCCCCGCAAAGGCAACATCCAATGACCTCCCTCACCACCAAACACCAACGCCTCGCCGCGCTGCGTCCGCTCTCTCCGGAGTCGGTTGCCAGCCTTGCTGCGGCGTGGGATGTGCGGATGGTGTATGAGTCGAACTCCATCGAGGGCAACAGCCTCACGCTCCGCGAAACGGAGATCGTCCTTTCCAAAGGCGTCACCGTTTCCGGCAAGCCGCTGAAGGATCACATGGAAGCGGTGAATCTCATGCAGGCATGGGATCGCGTGAAGGAACTCGCAAAGCCAGATGCTTCCCTCACCGAAAACAACCTGCTCGATCTCCACCGCATCGTTCTCACCCGCGTGGAAGACAGCTTCGCAGGCAGCTACCGCACCTCCACCGTGCGAATCGCCGGAGCCAATTTCGTCCCGCCGAATCCGATCAAAGTCCCGGATCTGATGACCGAGCTTTTCGCAGCACTCGGCACCATCGCCGATCCCGTCGAACGCGCCGCCCGCCTCCACCACGGCATCGCCCACATCCATCCCTTCGCCGATGGCAATGGCCGCACCGCCCGGCTCGCGATGAATTTCATCCTTCTCGCCGCAGGCTACCCGCCGATTTCGATTCCCACCGACCTCCGCCAAGCCTACTACAGCGCCCTCGAAGCCGCCGACTCCGGCGATTTCCCGGCTTGGCAAAACTTCCTCACTACCCAACTCCACGTCGAACTCGACCAGTGGCTCAACGCTCTTGCTGAGACCCAGGAAAAGAATTCTTAAACCAAGAATCCATCTTCATCCCTTTCTTCCATCTGCGTCTATCTGAGTTCATCTGCGGTTAAAAAATCTTCCTCTCCCACCAAACACTTTCCACTCCGTCTCGGCGGCGTGGCTTCTCACAGAAAACCAAACCAACACCAAACATTATGGCAAACATCAAACCACTCGGACAACGTGTCCTCGTCAAGCGTATCGAAGCTGACTCCATCAGCTCCGGCGGCATCGTCCTTCCGGACAGCGCCAAGGAAAAGCCGCAGGAAGCGGAAGTCATCAGCCTCGGCACCGGCGGCAAGGACGACAATGGCAAGGCCATCGAGTTCACCGTCAAGGTCGGCGACAAGGTTCTCATCTCCAAATACGGCGGCACCGAAGTCAAACTCGACGGCGAGGAAGTCCTCATCATCAACGAATCCGACATCCTCGGCATCGTCGGCTGATTCTCTATCTTACTATTAACTCTCAACAATAAACCATCAACTCTACCATGGCCAAACAACTCCAATTCGACGAAGCCGCACGCCAGGCCCTCCTGCGCGGTGTGGAAAAACTCGCCCGCGCCGTCAAGGCAACCCTCGGACCAGCAGGACGCAATGTGATCCTCGACAAGAAATTCGGTTCCCCAACCATCACCAAGGACGGTGTTTCGGTTGCCAAGGAAATCGAACTTGAGTGCCCTTATGAAAACATGGGCGCGCAACTGATCCGCGAGGTTTCCAGCCGCACTTCCGACATCGCCGGTGACGGAACCACCACCGCTACCGTACTCGCCGAAGCCATCTACAAGGAAGGCCTCCGCAACGTCACCGCCGGAGCCAATCCGATCTCGCTTCAACGCGGCATCATGAAGGCCACCGAAGCCATCGTCGCCCAACTGAAAGTGCTTTCCAAGCCCGTCTCCGACGCCAAGGAAATCGCCCAGGTCGCTTCCATTTCCGCCAACTCCGATGCGGAAATCGGTGGCATCATCGCCGAAGCCATGGACAAGGTCGGCAAGGACGGAACCATCACGGTTGAAGAAGCCAAAGGCATCGAAACCACCCTCGAAGTCGTCGAAGGCATGCAGTTCGACAAGGGCTACCTCAGCCCTTACTTCGTGACCAACCCCGAGTCCATGGAAGCCTTCCTCGAGAACGCTTACATCCTCATCAACGAGAAGAAGATCTCGTCCCTCAAGGACATGCTTCCTCTCCTTGAAAAGGTTGCCAAGACCGGCCGCCCGCTCCTCATCATCGCCGAAGACGTCGAAGGTGAAGCCCTCGCGACCCTCGTCGTCAACAAGCTCCGCGGCATCCTCAACATCGCCGCCGTCAAGGCTCCTGGTTTCGGCGATCGCCGCAAGGCCATGCTCGAAGACCTCGCCATCCTCACCGGTGGCCGCGTGATCACCGAAGACCTCGGCATCAAGCTGGAGTCCGTGGAACTCAGCGACCTCGGCGAAGCCAAGCGCATCACCATCA
>JBDSNC010000223.1:0-5916 GCA_039915545.1 Luteolibacter sp. | reverse complement strand
CGATGGAATCCGCCATCAAGGAAGGCGATTCCTACCCCACCGTCTGGCGGCGCATTACGAAAGACCGTTTCGAAATCTGGACGCCCAAGTCCGGCAAACTCTACGACGCGAAGGGCAAACTGATCACCCAAGTCAAGGTCCACCGCGGCGATGGCTGGGGCAGGGAATGGTATGGTGCATTCCTGCCGGACGGGCGGTGGATCACCACGGACATCGATGAGTTCGACAAGGAAGTGATCGCATTTTCTTCGAAGGGGAAACGCCTGTGGTCCGTGAAAGGCGCGACACTGATTCCGAAAAGCAAGGATCCCGATGCAATGGAGTCGCTGTCCCTGATCGCATGGGCCCGTGCGGACAAGGATGGAAAAGCCTGGATCGTGTCCGTCGGCTCCGAATGGGGCCGCGGCTATGTGAAACTGACGCCTGATGGGAAATGGACGAATCTCGATAATCCATGGAAGGAATGTCTCCCGCAGCAGCTCCGGTCGCGCGGCATGTACACCAGCCGTTCCACAAAAAGCGATGATGGCTCAGAGCTCGTAAGCCGCACGGAAGCCAGCCATGGAATCAGGGTCGGTTGGCCGCACTACTACTTTTCCAAATCCACCTCTCCCGATATCCTCATTCCCAACGGGGACGACTTCGGCATCCTGCCGGACTCATGGTCCGTTTTCATCGAGTCCGATTGCGGCCCGTTCACCGAAGCGGCGGAAGATCGGAAAGACGAACGCGTCTGGTTCTTCGATGCGAAAGGTGTCTATCAACATTGGATCAAAGGCCGCGCTGTCGGAGCCAGCCTGCCGTCCGGCGGCCTGTGGATCCGCCAGCTCGACGACAGTTGCTCGCTGGTGGACAAGGGCTACATCGTCAAATCCCGCATGAAATTCTCCACCAAGGAAAAGAAGCCCCTCGTCCCCGTGGAGCTTCACGATGACATCGGCCTCGGAGTGTTCCTGCTGGATGGCAAGCTGGTGCTGGGAACTTGGGAACCTGCCGCCAAATGAACTTGGGAAATCAGAACTTCCAATCCGCGCCGATCGAGAGTGTTTGGTTCAGATTGCTTTCGCGGCCGAGCTCCACGTCGTAGGAAATATTTCCGTAAAATCCGACAGGGGTTTGAAAACCGAGGGCGACTCCGCCGGAGACGGAGTCGCCATCGGATTTCGCGATGCTGTGACTGAAGCCCGGTCCCGCACCTTGTTCCAGAGTCGAATCCAGAGGGGAATTGTCGCGGAGAAACTCGTGCTGCCAGAAGAGGCGGGCTTCCGGGATGAGGGTCAGTTGTTCGCTGGCCTTGTGCAGATAGGCCACGCGGGCGCCGATCTGGCTGCGGAGGCTGTCGTCCTCGGGATTTTCGATGGCAAGGTCAAGCGCCCCGGCTCCGTTTTCCTTCACGTCGTCGTAACGGACTTTGCTGTATTGGAAGCTGGCGGTTGGGCCGAAGGTCCAGTTGTTCGCGTGCAAATCGTAGCCGCCTGAAACTAGGCCGAAAAACTCCGAGCCATCGGTGCTGGATTTCGCGGTGCGTGAGAGATTCCCGAATCGAATCGAGCGGGTGACATCCAGATCCAAAATTCCGGCTCCCAGCGCGGTGGTGGCATAGTAACCATCCCGTTGGGCGGTCGCGTAGCCGCCGAAGGTAAGGCGGTCCTGTTCGGTCCGGCTCGCACCTGAGAAGGTTCCCACGCTATCGGCAAAGCCGGTGAAAAGCCCTGCGGTGAACGTGGCGTCCAGCTTCCGCTCGATGCCGGATAGAAAATTTCCGCTGGAAAATTCATTTCCTGCCAGCGAACTCATGCTGCCAGCGGAATAGAGCCCGGTCGAGACAGCCCAAGCTTCCCAATCCTTGCTCTCCATCGTGGCGGGAACCTCGCGGAGACGGCGCGAGGCAAGGTGCTGGGCGAGAGTGGTGGATTGGCTTTGGCTTTGTTCAATAGCGGTATCGAGCGCCGCGCCGTAGAGGGCGGGTGAAATCGCGGCGAAGGCCTGATGATACTCAGCGGCGGTGAGTTGATCCAGACTATCGGAGACCATCTCGGTATCGCCATCACTGTCATCGATCCAATTGTCCAGTGCTGTGGCGAGGTTGGCCTCGTTGGGGGTGTTCGCGACTTGGGTATAGCTTTCGGGAGCGATCGACAGGATTCCGGCGTTGCCTATGATTTTGAATTCTTCCCGGACGTCGTTGAAACCGGATGTTTTAATGGAGTCGAACCCACCGGTGATCGGAGAATCGCTTTGGATTAGATTGAAATGCTGCCCGAATGCGAACGTGGATCCATCCGCCACCAATACTAGAGTGCCCCCGAGGACGGTGCCTGATCCCGTGATCAACCGATCATGATCGTCTTTGGTGATCTCCATCTGGAGCGTGCCGGTGCCGGTCTGTACGAAGGCCCCTCCGACTTGGATGATACCTGGTGAGTTGCCGGGAGCCAGTTCACCGCTGTTGACAAGCTGGCCGTGGATGATGCCGTTACCGCCCAAGCCTGCAAATTTCGAGATCAGCACGTCGCCGGCGATCGAGGAGGGGGCGGATGGATCGCCCAATTGCAACGTTCCTTCATGGATGAGTGTCTGTCCGCTGTAGGTATTTGCCCCACTGAGCTCCAGCGTGCCGGATCCGAGTTTGGTCAGACCTCCCTTGCCGGCCATGGCGGTACCGATGGCAATGGAGTTGTCCTGCGTATCGAAGGTTGCTCCTTGGTTGAGGATTCTGATGTCACCCGCCTGAAAGTTTGCGATCGCGGTCCCTGATTCGGTGAATCGAATCGTCCCACCATCGATTTTCAATCTGTTTTCGCCTCCGAGCGCTCCACGGATGAAGCCGGTTTCTACAATCCCATTTTCTGCAATGGTGAGGTTGTTTCCAAAGTTAATCCCCTGCGATCCAATTTGCACTCCGTTGGTGACGAGGGTGCCCGCGATGGTAAGGTGATTGAAGTGGGATTCATCATTCACGCCAATATAGACCGCCTTACCCGTAGCAGTGATATTTGCGTAGTCTCCGGCACTCAGCGTCACCTCGTTTAAAAAAGAGGATTTTCCGACAATCCAATCCATTTGTGAAGTGAAGCTCAGTCCATTGGTCGTCCGGCTGTTTCCACGATCGATCGTCGTCATGGAGTTGATGCTTCCAGAATACGCTTTGCCGGTACTGGCACTTGCTCCATCGCCATGCCATGCTCCGATAACGAACCGATCTCCTCCAAAATCCACCGAACTACCAAAGTTATCGAAGGGTTTGCCGTCGGAAGCGGTGATCTTTAGGGACTCGTTCACCACGCCGGCGGCGGTATCCAGATTGCTGAAGTAGTAGACTGCTCCCCGATCTTGGAATGAAATGGGATCATCACCCTGCGAACTGTCAGAGGGTGCACCTACCAGAGCTTGTTTTTCTGACGGGCTGAGGCTGACAGAACTTCCGAAAAGAGCTCCGATTCCTCCTGATGAACTGTTTGAGGCGACCAGCTTGACCTGCTGCGTGATCGTGCCAGTCGAGGAAACCAAGTCGCGGAAGAGGTATGCCGCGCCTTGGTTGTAACTTGAATTGACTTGGGCGAAGGGTGCACCGATGAGGGCGGTGGTGGTCGAGGCAGAGAGACTTACGGCACTCCCGAAGTAGTCGTTTGGAGCTCCGTCCGATGCGATCAATTTGGAACTTTCGGTCGCAGTTGGCCCGGAAATGGCCAAATTGCGGAAATAATAGGCAGCTCCCTGATTCATAGAAACGTTGCCGAATCGAACTCCGGGAGCTCCGACCAAGGCACCTTCAGAAGAGAGGCTGACCGCACTGCCCAAAAAATCACCTGCTCTGCCATCGGAAGCCGTAAGTCTGATGTCTTCGGTGACGGTGCCGGTAACGGTGTTCAGATTGCGGAAAAGATATGCCGACCCTTGGTCGGAATTGATGCCGACCTGGTTTCTAGCCGCCCCAATCAAGCCATTAGTTAGGGATGCGCTGACGGCCCCGCCGAAAGAGGAAATTCTCCCACCATCCGATGCGATTAGCTTGGCATTTTGACTGATGGTGCCGTTCGCTGTGTACAGGTCGCGGAAGAGATACGCCGCTCCTTGCCCGTAGTTGTTCCCAATGGTGCTGGCGAAGGATCCGACGATTGCTATGTTTTGTGAAATGGATACCCGTCCAAAATAATCACCCGACATTCTGTCAGAGGCTACCAAAGTGGCGTTCTGGGTAATTGTGCCACTTGCAGTGTCCAAATTGAGGAAAAGATAGGCGGAGCCCTGCTGGCCGCCAGATTCCGTTCCAGAATTCTCGGCTCCGATCAACGCGAAATCTCCCGAGATGGATACAGACGATCCGAAGGAATCATATTGAATTCCATCGGACGCTTGCAACTCAGCCGCGTGACTTCCGACGGGGAATACCATCGTGAGGAACCAGAAGGTGGATCGCGAAAAAAACGGAAATTTGGACTTCATGTGATCGGTGGGATTGGGTGGTTTGCAGGAAGCGCGGACGGTTGATATCTGCGGGACAATTAGTCGGCTTCAAGCACTAGATAGAACATCACTGTTGTCTAGCAATTTTACGTGCCCGCCGCCTGGGAGGGTGTGGCACACGGCGAAGTCCCGGCAATGGGGAACCGCTGGCTGACAACAAGAGACCTGTGGCAGGTGAACCGCCTGTAGAGGCGTGGGGGGATTACCGGCTCGCAATCACCTCGACGGTAAATCCTTTCAAATACCCTGTCTCCGGAATGGAAATCAAAATCGGGTGATCCGCGCGCTGGCTGTGGTTCATCACGAAACGGGCGGATTTCTTCGCATCCACCGAGGCGTCTACCAGGTTTTCCATGAACAGCTCGCGGGAGGCGTGATAGGAACAGCAGAAGGTGGAGAGCAGGCCGCCTTTGTCCAACAGCTTGAGGGAGCGGAGGTGGATTTCTTTATAACCGCGCATGGCGTCCATGAGGGTGGCCTTGTTGCGTGTGAAGCTCGGGGGATCGAGGATGATCATGTCATACTCGGGTTTCGCGTGTTTGAGGAAATCGAAGACGTTGTGTTCGATCACCTCGATCTCGACGCCGTTGAGCACGGCGTTTTTTCTAGCGGCCTCACAGGCGCTGGCGGAGACATCGACGGCGGTGACATGGGCGGCACCGGCTTTGGCACAGGCGAGGGCGAAGCCGCCTTGGTTGGTGAAGCAGTCGAGCACGCGCTTGCCTTTCGCCAGAGCGGCGACTTCGGCGTGGGCCTGGAGCTGGTCGAGGTAGAGGCCGGTTTTCTGGCCGTCGAAGAGATCGATTTCGAAAATGATGTCGTTGGCGCGGACTTGGAAGAGGCCGGGATTTTCGCCGTGGAGCATTTCGATGCCGGGCTCCATGCCCTCGGCCTTGCGGTAGGGCGAATCGTTGCGGAGGACGATGGAGGTTGGATTTAAAAGTGCGATGAGGGCGTCGCGGATGATTTCCTTCCGCAGGTCCATGGCGAGGGTGAGCGTTTGGACGGAAAGGTGGTCGCCGTAGCGATCGACAATCAGGCCGGGCAGGCCGTCGGACTCGGACCAGACGAGGCGGGCGAGTGTTTCATCGATGCCGGAGTTTTTCCGGTGCTCGATGGATTGGCCGATGCGGCGGGTGAAAAAATCGAGGTCGAGGTCCTGCTTGCGGCGGGAAAAACGGCGGGCGACGATTTGCGACTGCGGATTGTAAATGGCGGTGCCGAGCGGGCGGTCGCGGAAATCCTTGAGCGTGATGACGTCTCCGGGTTGTGGATTGCCGAAGGTTTTCTTGATTTCGGTGGCATAGATCCACTCGTGACCGTGAAAAATGCGTGCTCGGGGTGCGATGATGATACCTGCCATGGGGCGGGAATCTGTGGTGAGGGAGGGGGACTTGTCGAACGCGAAGTGTCGAAGATGCTTCAGCGACCATCCCGATCCCTTGTAGT
>JBDSNC010000204.1:0-9924 GCA_039915545.1 Luteolibacter sp. | reverse complement strand
CTCGCCCGCCGAAGGGCAAGAGGCTACCGCACGTTCCGCAACTTCCAAGCCATGGCATACTGGATAGCGGGTGGTCTAACCATCGAATTTCGACCCAT
Organism: Luteolibacter sp.; assembly: GCA_039915545.1. Classification (GTDB taxonomy): domain Bacteria; phylum Verrucomicrobiota; class Verrucomicrobiia; order Verrucomicrobiales; family Akkermansiaceae; genus Luteolibacter. Next base: position 9,826 of record JBDSNC010000204.1, on the reverse strand, counting down.
ATCAACCCACTAAAAGTTCAGGAGCGCCGTTTTTCCGGTTGCACCTGAAATCAGCCAGCTTAAGCGGTCGGCTCGGCGGCTGTGATCTGACATCACACTGGCGCGATCATGGAGTGGATTGCCAGGTGGAGCGCTGTCCAGAATGGGATTCGTTTCCAATGAGAGTCCAATAGTGTTGGGAAGGCACTTGAGGACGATGACACGGCAGAGGCCCAGCGCTGAAGATACCGCCAAAAGCTGCGCGAGACATCGACATGGGTAGCCGGAGGAGGCCTGGCCACCATCCCTCCGTGAACCTGCGGAAGGGATTGTCTTCCGCAGGTCGGGGAAATGCTCTCTGTCAGGTTAGCCGTGTTCCGGGTTTTTCGCGAAATCGATCATGCCTTGGAAATCGACGATGACGGCGGGTTTGTCACCCACCACCCAGGCATCGTGGCCGGGAGGGAGGAATGAAACATCGCCCGGATTGCATTGGACTTCGGTTCCGTCGTCCATCCGGACCACGAGGATTCCGGAGACGTGATATTGGAGGTGGGCCGCCTCGCAGCTGTGCGTCTTTGCGATCGGCTGGACACAGGTCGACCATTGCCAGCCGGGTTCCAAGGTCGCACGGCCGATGGTGGCACCTCCGAGCTTGATGAGCTCGACTTTTCCTTTGAGAAACTCGCGGACTTCCTCGGGGTGCTCGAAGCCCCTGGCTTCAGCAAGGTGCGCGAGTTGATTGATATCTTGGGTCGCATTCATGGGTTCGTTTGGTTTTCAGTAAATGGGGGGAGATACGGATTTGGCGCGGGAAAGGATTCATTGCCAGAAGGGCGTCGGGTTCACCACGCCCCAAAAAACAACAGGCAACCTACACCATTCGCAGCCGTTTGGTCCATCGCAAAGATTGCAGAAAACCGAACTTCGCCATTCCGCCCATCCGGCTACCTCGTAATTGCCATTGCGCCCGATGGCGTCCGTTACTTGACGATGACCGGTGTTCCCACGCGGACAGCGTCGTAAAAACGTTTGGCCTGACGCTTGGGCAGGCGGATGCAGCCGCTGGATGCCGGGTAGCCAGGGATCTTTCCGGCGTGCAGTCCGCAGGCTCCGCTGAAGCGCAGGAAGTAAGGCATCGGCACTCCTTCGAACTTCGTACCAGACGGGCGTCCACCTTTGCGGATGTCCACGTTTTGCTTCACGATCTTGCCACTTTGGACGTAGTTCCCGTAAAGCGAGGAACGGTGGTCGATATCTTTTTCGGTGACCGAAAACTGTCCGGTGGGCGTGTTTTTTCCCTCGCGGCCGGACGAAATCGGAGCCTCCGCCACCAGCTCGCGATAGTGATAAAGATATGCTTTTTGCTCGCGGAGACTGACGACGATCCGGCGGTTCCGGGTGTCGCCCCGGTCGGCAAGCGCACCGAGTTCCGGGATCGTCGTGCAACTGCCCAGAAGCAGCGGGAGGATGATCCATGCGCGATGGGTGACAAGAGAGGAAAAGAATTTCATGGCGGGTATTGGTGCCCCTGCTGTCGCAAGGAGAGCCTGTCTTCGTCAATCCCACAATTTTGAATGGGCGGGCCTGAGGAACTTTTTGACCGTGGCGATCAGGGAGCGGGCAGGATGTCGGCGCGGACGAAAACGAGAATCTTGCGGGAAACCGCCGGGACGGGCGCGTTTGCCTTTGGGGTGAGTGCGGAAACGAGTTCGAATTTGCCGGACTCCACGCTGATGGACGTATTGACCCTCCAGCTTTCGTAAATCGGCATGCGGATCGAACCGTCGCCCCATTGGTCCACGTGCTCCATCCAGGTCTCAAGCCGCAGCGGTGTGACAATCTCGGGACTCAGCCGAAGGTCAATCGCGCCATTTGCGGACAGGGTGGACTCGACTTCGAACGTCACGCCGGTATTGCGCGTATCAAATGCGGTGGGCGACCGAAATAATGGATTCGCGGGTGGATCAGATGCTAGACGCACATTCGAGAGATTGCCGCATGGTAATTCCGGTGGTGCGTATTCCGTCGGATAGATCTCCTCGCGAATGGACTCAAGCGTGGCCTTCTGGCCGCTGCGGCACACCACCATGCAGGTTTCCATCAGTTTCGCACGGCCATCCTTGGCGAGAGCGATTGCCTTGTCGTGCAAGGCCTGGCCGCTCGTTTCGTGGCCTGCGAGCATTTCTGTCAGAGTGGCATGCGGAACCTCGATGAACTGCAGGCAAACACGGATCTGCGCCAGCCTCTCTGAATTACCGGCGGCAATTCCGCACGATATCAAACTGAGTGCGATGAGGACAAGTTTCATGGCGGTGGATCCTGTCAGCGGCCGGGTTCGATGACATCGGCCTTCACGAAGACCATCAGCTTGCGGGTGAGATCAGGGGCACCCTCCTTGTTTTTCGGCGAAAGCGCGGCGGTCAGCATGTAATGCCCGTCGGCGAGGGTGACGGCGGTGTTGGTGCGCACCGTGTAGAACGTCGGCATCTGGACCGGGGAGTTTCCGTGCTCGCCCTTCCACTCAGCCCACACCTGGTTGCCAACGTGATAGACGATTTCCGGCACGAAGCGCAGATCGATGGTTTTATTGTCACTGCTCAAGGTGGGTTCGATTTCCAGAGTCGAGCCCACGTTGCGGGTGTCGAAGGCGGTGGGTGTGGGACCGGTGGCGAGGTCGGGGACGCTGGCTCTGGCCTTCTCCGCTTCCTTCTCGTCCTTGACGTGGATGTTGTTCGGCAGTTCGGCGGGTTCGTATTCGGTCGGATAGATGAACTCCTCGACCGATTCCGAAGTTGCTTTCTGGCCGCTGCGCGAGGTGCAGAGCAGGGTTTCCACCACTGCGGCCTTGCCGTCCTTGACGAGCTGGGCCACCTGCTGGCGGAGTTCACCGTCGTTGGCCGGGGGCTTGGGCCCGAACATCAGCTCGGTGAACTGTTCGTGGGAAACATCGATGAACTCGACTTGGACCCGGATCTGTTTCAGTTGGGCGCCGGATTCGCTGTTTGGCGCTTTTTTGGAGTCGTGGGATTGGGCGTGAGCCAGGTTGAAAAGACTGAGCCAGAGACAGGCGGAGGCAACTCCATGAAGTAATGGATTTTTCATGATTTTTGATAGAGATTGGCGGATGGAAATCGGGGGAAGACGAGGAGAGACGGTTCGATAGGAGCCTTCGACGCATTCGGCTGATTTTTATTCAGGCGCGATCATAGGAAAGTTACCTTTGCGCCTGCAGCAAGGAGCAGCTTTTCGGTCGTTTCCCAATCAATACACGCGTCAGTGATGCTTTGGCCGTAGACAAGTTGATCGAGCGGTTGCGGAAATTTCTGTGCTCCGGCGACGAGGTTGCTTTCCAACATCGCGCCGATGATCGAGGTGTCTCCGGCGGCGCGCTGACGGACGATTTCTTCGAATACTCCCGGCATCAGGTTGTGGTCCTTGCGGCAGTTGCCGTGGCTGGCGTCGATCATGATGGCGGGCGGCAGCTTGTGGGCGATGAGCAGCTCGCGGGTGGCGGCCACGCTTTCCGCATGATGGTTAGGCCCGCTATCACCGCCGCGGAGGATGATGTGGCAGTCGGGATTTCCGGTGGTGGTGACAGCCGAGGCGCGGCCGTCGAGGCCGACGCCGAGGAAAGTCTGCGGGTGGGTGGCGGCCTTGATCGCGTTGATGGCGGGTTCGAGATTTCCCAATGTGCCGTTTTTGAAACCGAGCGGCATCGAGAGTCCGCTGGCCATCTGGCGGTGAGTCTGGGACTCGGTGGTGCGCGCGCCGATGGCGGACCAGCAGATGAGATCCGCGATGTATTGCGGGGTGATGGGATCGAGTAGTTCGGTGGCGGTGGGGATGCCGAGGCGGATCATGTCCAACAGGTACTGGCGTGCGATGTGCAGGCCTTCCTCGATTTTGTTAGTTCCATCGAGATGCGGGTCCATGATCAATCCCTTCCAGCCGACGGTGGTGCGGGGTTTTTCGAAATAAACGCGCATCACCAGCAGCATCCGGTCCTTCACTTTTTCCGCGAGCTCGGCGAATCGCTCGGCATATTCACGGCCGGCGGCGATGTCGTGGATGGAGCATGGACCGGCGATGACGAGGAAACGCGGGTCTTTGCCGAAAATGATGTCCCGGATCCCGCGGCGGCTGCGGGCGATGAAATCCGCATCGTTTTCACTCGGTGCGAGGCGCTGGATGAGTTCTGAGGGGGCGGGGAGTGCGAGGTTCGAACTGACGTGGATATCGCTGACGGGTTGCATGGGGTGGATTGCTAGATTCGCGGGTTGAGTGCGGGGTGCTCGGGCAACAGAAGCTCTGGATCCTCGTGCCAGGGGATTTTCGCATTCGCGTTGCGCTGGAGGTCGGCGATGACCTGCGCGCCCAGCAGAAGGATCAGGGCGATCGCTTCCAATGTCAGCAGCACGATGATGATGGTGGCCATCGAGCCATAGACGACGTTCACCATCGAGACACTGGTGTAGTAGTAAACGAGGACGTGCCGCACGATTTCCCAGAGGACAGTTGCGGTGAATCCCCCGGCGAGAGCGCGGCTGAACGAAATTTTCGCGACCGGCATGATCACGTAGAACATCGTGAAAAGCAGGACGAGTCCGAGCAGACCGATCAGATAGATGATCGTTCCGATGTAGCGGTGCAGTACCAGATCGATCCCGAGAAAGTTCCAGGATTTCAGGTTTTCCGCATCGACGAGCGCGTTGACAGTGGTGACAACGATGAGGCCGCCGGCGACGATCAGGATGAACAGATAGGGCATCAGGGCAGACACCCAGAATTTCCTCTTCAAGGTTGGCAGAGGCTTTTGGAAGATGATGGCGAAGGCGTCCTCCAACACTCGAAAGGCCATCGAACTGAAGAAAAGCAGGGTCAGAAGTCCCACCCAGCCGACGATTTCCCGGGTGCGGAGAAAGGCGAGAAGGACCTCGGTGAGGGTGGCGGCGAAGCCAGGAGCGATGAAGGAAACCTCGGACGTTAGCGATTCCAACAGAAGTTGCTGCTCGAAAAAATGCGAGAACACCACCATCAGCACCGCGCACAGCGGGATGAGCGAAAGCATCATGTTTTGGGCGACGGCGGCGGTGAGGAGCAGGCCGTGGTTGCGCAGGAAAAAATCCCTCAGCACCCGGCTGCTGAACCGGACTATTTTCGGCAATCGCTTCTCCATCCCGCTTCAGTCTGGACGCGATCGTCCGTGTGGGCAAACCCAAAGGAAATCAGCACTTCATCGATACCCCGACTAGCTCGAATCTGCGCGGACACCGGGCCAGTTGTTGCGTTTTGCAATGCGGTCCTCTTGAAGATCAGTAATTTCGCAATCCGCATCGATATCGCGCCCTCCGATAACCGAGGAACCGTCATATCGGTGGCGTGGCACAACTCCTGCGATAACATCCCCGCGCTCCTAGCCGTTATCGTCCAAATGAAAAACTTCCCACACCTCATCGCCGTGGCCGTATCCAGCGCATGTGCCTTATCATGCGCCAGTCCCCGAGCCGACCCACCCACCGTCAGCAAACTCGATGCGGCCAGATACTCGGGCGAATGGCATGAGATCGCCCGCCTGCCGAATCCTTTCGAAAAGAACCTCGTCGCCGCGAAAGCGATCTACAAAGCCAGGCCCGATGGCACCATCAGCCTGCGCAACGAAGGACTGAAAGGCGACGGCATACGGACCTCGATCACCGGATCCGCCAGACAGCCCGAACCCGGCGATCCCGGAAAGCTGCTAGTCCGCTTCGACAAGTTTCCTGCAAATCTCTTCGAGGGCGACTACTGGATTCTGGAAATCAATTCATCCTACACCCGTGCTGTCGTAGGATCTCCTGACAGGAAGTTCCTGTGGCTTCTTTCGAAAAATCCCTCCGACGGGCGCGGGGAATTTCCGGTTCAGATTCAAAATGCGCGCAAACTCGGCTATGCCACCGGAGAACTTTACTTCAATCCGAAACGGGTCGCCAACTGAGCATGAACTATCAGATTGTCATCAACAGCAAATCCGGTGCCGGCATCTTCCAGGATACGGAGCAGCAGGAGCGTCTCAAGCGGGTTTTCACCGACAGCGGGCATCAGGTCGATCTCAGCGTGGTCGAGCCGGACAAACTCGAAGCCACCCTGAAGGAAAAAGCAGAGTCCGCCGGGGAAGTTCTGATCGTCGGCGGTGGGGATGGCACGATCACCACCGCCGCACGGCTCCTGCACGGAACCGGGAAAACCCTGGGCGTGCTGCCTCTCGGCACGTTCAACCTGGAAGCCCGCGATCTCAAACTCCCGCTCGATCCTTTCGAAGCGGCCGAAAAATTGATAGACGCGGAGACGATCCCGATCGACCTGCTCAAGGTCAACGGGGAATACTGCATGTGCGCCACCGTCATCGGGTTCTATCCTGCGCTTGCCCAAGCCCGCGAAAGCTTTCACGGCCGCTCCTGGTGGGTGAAATCGCTGCGCATCATCCGTGAGATCGCCACCGTGGCCGTCGCATCTCCGGCGTTGGATCTAACGATCACCGCGGAAGGCACGACCTACCACCGCCGCACACGGCTGACCGCCTTTTCACCCGGCAGCTACGAGGAGAGCGTGGGGCTGATTCCCGCGCGTAACGATCTATCGTCCGGCAAACTCACCGCCTATGTTTCCGAACACCTGAGCCGTGGCCAAATGCTGCAGGCTGCTTTCGGCTTTCTAACCGGTAACCTGCTCGACACGGACAAGATGACGAAAATCGAAAGCTCTGAAATCGTCATCAACGTGAGACGCCGCAAAACGTTACCCACCATGATCGACGGTGAAATCCTGCGGATATCCTTGCCGTGCCGCCTCGAAATCCTTCCCCGCGCGTTGAACGTCCTGCGTCCGAAAAGCGAGTCTTCCTGATGTCCTTCCAGCTCCTCCATTACTCAGATCCGCACTTCGGAGCCTACGATCCGCGGATTTCACGGGCCGCTGTGGAATTCGCCGTGGAACTGAAACCGGATCTAATGGTGGTTTCAGGTGATTTCTCCATGCGGGGCAGGCGCTTCGAGTTCGAACTCGCCCGGTCGTGGTTGAGGGAACTCCCGCAGCCACTAGTCACCCTTCCCGGCAATCACGATGTGCCCGGCCTGAACCACCTTCTGGACAGGTTCTTCTCACCTTTCGGCCGTTACCGGGAATACATCTCTAAAACCGAAGAACCAACGTTATCGCTTGGCGACATCGGTGTGCTTGCCACCGCAAATTCCTCCACTCCCTTCGGCCTTCACCTTGACTGGTCGCGGGGTTTCCTCAGTCCGTTTCAAATCCATGCTCTCTCTACTTTTTTCGACACGTCTATTGAAGGACGCTTGCGGGTTTTTGGAATGCATCATCCGGTCGTGGGATCGGGCGTGAAGGAACGCGCGCTTGTTTCCCCGCTGATTTTGGTGAGGAAGTTTTTCGAGGCATCCAAGATCGATCTCCTGCTCGCCGGCCATTTCCACCAGTCGAAAATTTGTCTCTATCCGCAAGAGGAGGGTTCCCCACGGCAGATTGTCGTTTCCCAAGCTCCCTCCATTTGTTCCACACGACTCAAAGGTGAGCCGAACGGTTTCCATCTCATCAACCTCTCACAGGATGAGATCGGAATCGAACTCTGGCGGTGGCATGGCGAACGCTTCCAACCGGAAACAACCAGAGTCTTCCACCGTTCCGAAAACGGATGGACGTTTACAGGTGAAGCGATTCCTCGATGAGCTTGAGGAAATCCGCGCGGTCTGCGGGAAGGCTGGTGGAGGTGATTTCCCGCGAGAAGGCGGAAAGCAGGTCTCCATCGATCATGCTGGATTGTTCACCTGCGAGCCACTGGGAATATGCACAGACCAGCGCGGCGAAGCGGGCGTCGTCCGATGGTTCGTTATCGCCGCTGCGGGCGATGGACACGGTCGTCGCTGGTTCGCCGTTCACGGTCCACCCGATGGAGCCGAGATCGCCGGTCGCGGTGGACGGCTCGATTTCAATCGCGAGGGTGGTGGCGGATTTTGCGGCGAGTTTCGTGGGAGTTTTACCGCCGGAGGATTCGCTGGAGGCGGTGAAGCCTAGCAGGTGATAGCGGAAGACGGTTTTCTGGTTCGGATGGAAAACGACCTTGGCGTCGGCGTCGTCCGTCGCGTTTCCGCGGATGGAGACGAGCAGCAGGGTGGCGGACGGTTTCCACGGGCACGGCAGTGTTTCGGTGGCCAATGTCGCGGTGTGCGCGGTGAGGCCTTCCTGGCGGTTGTCGGGATGCCAGGTAGGTTTCGGCGCGCGGGCGATCGCGGTCACTCCATTGAGGCGATAGGAGAAGCTGTTGAGAATCTCCTCAAGCCGCACCCGGTCGCGGGCAGGTAGCTTGCGCTCGGTGCGGATGGTTTGGATGAGTCCGCTGAGATCCTGATTTCTTGAGAGAACCGGCAGGTCGAGCGAGGGGCTTTCCGCCGCTGCCACGGCACCCGTGGAATGTGGAAGGGGAATTTCTTTCTCAGGTGCGGGAACGACGGGCGCTTCCTTGACGGCCACTGCGGGTGGCGTCGATTGAGTGGCAGGCTTTTCCCGCGAAGGAGCTACGGTGGTAACGGTGCTGCTCTTCTTCACCGGAGAGTATCTGATAGCAAATACTCCGACAGTCACGGCGGCTGCAGCGGCGAGCGGGATCAACCACGGTTTCCATGTCCTGTCGTGCGTTGTGAAAGGCACCGTTTTTCCTGACAGGTCCGTCTGCCGCGCTGCTTGCATGACGGTGGCGCGCTGGCTGGCGAGCAGTTGATCTGCGGCGGCGGGAGCAAACGTGTTGGCAAGAATGTCCCGGACGCCCTCGGTTTCCCGCAGGGCAGCCTGGAGTGCGGGGTCCGCAGCGACGGCGAGCTCGACGGCGGCGGAGTCTTCCGGGCCGAGTTCTCCGAGGAGATAGGCGGTGAGGCGCGGGTCTTCGGGGTGAAGTTTCATCTCAGGTCGTCGGGAAGGAGGTCGCGGAGGCGCTTGAGGCCGGTGTGGATGAGGAAGCCGATGTTGCCGGTGGTGAGACCGGTGATTTTTCCGATTTCCTGATAGCTGAGCCCCTGTTGGAACTTGAGAAGGATGACCTCGCGCTGGTTGGCAGAGAGGCGGCTGAGGTAGCCCATGAGCTGGGAGAGACGCTCCTCGTGGTCGGCGTTCTCATCCGGCTGGAGACCGGGGCCGGCGACTTTTTTCCAACGGATGTCGTCGAGCGGTTTGATGCGCTTTTCCTTGCGGAGGATGTCGAGCGAGCGGTTCCGGCAAACGGTGAAGAGCCAGGATTTGAGGCTCGCCTGCACTTTGGCGACGTCCTGCTGGCAGAGGCGGACGAAGGTGTCTTGCACCACGTCGCGCGCGGCGTCGGTATCGTTGAGAATGGTCGCGGCGTAGGCGATGAGCGGCGATTCGAACTCGCGCATCGCTTGTTCGACGAATTTCTCGCGGCTGGGTGGCATGACGTTTTTTTCATCGCTGGACGCTGGGTTCGCGGATGAAACGTCCGGCATTGCGGATGCATTAGGAAAATTTTCCGAGGACTCCGTCATGTCAGCGGATGAAGTAGCTGAGGTGTTCGAGCTCGAGGGCGAGGTCCACGTTGTTCACGGTGACGTCGGGGCTGACTTCGAGCACGATGGGCGAGAAATTGAGGATGCCGAGGATGCCGGCGATGACGAGGCGGTTGACCACGGCTTGGGCGAATTCCACGGGAACGCAGAGGATGGCGAGCTTGACGGAATTTTCGCCGATGAATTTCTCCAGATCGGAGTCGGGGAAAACCGGCACCATCACCCCGCGCGAGCGGGTGGCATCGGGATTCGCATCGAAAGCGGCGACGACCTCGAAGCCT
>JBDSNC010000152.1:0-14820 GCA_039915545.1 Luteolibacter sp. | reverse complement strand
TAGAGTTCCCAAGTGAGGTCCTCGGCCTTGCCGTTGACCTTTTCGAGCGCCTGATAGATAGGCACGGTGCCGATGGGGACAGGGGAATTGCGGAGGATCCACTCGCGGGTGGCGTGGATGTTTTTTCCGGTGGAAAGGTCCATCACGGTGTCCGCGCCCCACTTGGTGGACCAGCGCATTTTCTCGACCTCTTCTTCGATGGACGAGGCGACGGCGGAGTTGCCGATGTTGGCGTTGATCTTCACGAGGAAATTGCGGCCGATGATCATCGGTTCGCATTCCGGGTGGTTCACGTTGAGTGGAATGATGGCCCGCCCGGCGGCGACTTCGCTGCGGACAAACTCCGGCGTGATCTCGGCGGGGATGCGCTGCGGGAAACGCTGGAAGATGTTAGGCGTGTAGGGGCTGCTAGAGAGCTGGGTGGAACCGGCGTGCTGCTTGTCCAGGTTGTTGCGGACGATGTCCTCCTTGTGATCGGCGATCTGGGCGCGGCGCATGTTCTCGCGGATGGCGATGAATTCCATCTCGGGGGTGATGATGCCCTGGTCCGCGTAGTATTTCTGGGTGACGGGCTTGCCGGTGGCGCGCAACGGCTGGCGGCGCTCGGCGGTGAGGCCGGGGAACTCGATGAATTTGTTGGCGCGCTCGGATTTCGAAGCGTATTCGGCGTGTTTATCGGTGAGGTAGCCGTTGTCCTGCGGCTGGACGGGGCGGCCGTCGTAGGCCTCGACATCGCCGCGTGCGAGAATCCAATCGCGGCGGAGAGCGGGGAGGCCTTGGTCGGAGGTGCCGGTGAATGCCGGATCGCCCCACGGGCCGGAGCAGTCATAGACGCGGACGGGGGCGTTTTTCTCGATGCGGCCGTTGAAGGCTTTGGTGTCGGAGAGGGTGATTTCGCGCATCGGCACGCGGACCTCGGGGAAGAGTTCGCCTTGGACGTAAACACGGTTGGAGGCGGGGAGCGGCGCAAGGGAGGCGTCGTGGGTTTCGGGAGCTGGTGCGCCGGTGGTTTCGTCGGTGGAGATCATGGTGGAAGAGATCGGGGATTGGGGATCGTGGATGGAAGAGGAGGAGTTCAGAGCAAGAAAAAGGCCGTGCGGGTGAGGCACGGCCGGGGAAAGGGAAACTTCGCGGGGTTTCGACTTCCTACGGCGGCATAACCCGCGTCAGGTTCGGAGGGTGTATTCCGCGCATCGGAAAATCTCGGCTCCATGAACGTGGAGCTCCCCTGTCGTGTGGGTGGAATGTGAACGGCGCGGCGGTGGGTGCCAAGCGGGAATTTTTTGCGGGCCGGATACAAAAAAGACCGGCCCACGCTGCCATGAGCGCGTGAACCAGTCCGTATGTGTATCGGGTTTTTATTCTCCGGGAGGAATTTTTCCTTATTTGGTGATCGCTCCATTCATGCCGTTCGGGAAAAAGAGGCCTTTTTCCGCATCCACGGCACCGTAAACGATATTGAGGACTTGGCGGGTGCTGCGGCTGAAGGCGATGGAATTCGAGTCGGTGGGAACGAGGTTTGCCATGCCGCCGCGGACGAGGCGCTGATCCTTGTCCTTTTTGGTGTCGTCAAGAGATTGGCGGACGTCGGAGATTTTTCCCACCAGCCTGCGGATGGCGGGCCCTTGTGCGTAGAGCAGGGTGCGGACGATGCCGGCGTGGTAGGCCTCCACGCCGAGGATGCCGGCGGCGGCTTCGAGGATGCCTTTGTCAGTAAGCAACGGGCTGGCGCCTTTGTAGGCGGTCACGCCAACGTCTTCGAAAATGAAGGCACCGATGAGGAAATTGAGCTCGCTTTCAAACGGATCGAACGAGTCCAGGCCGATCAGTGTGCCAAGGGCGTTGAAGCTGTTGAGGAGGTCGATTTTCGGACGGGCGACGATTTCCGCGCTGTTGGCGGCGAGCGCCTCGCGGATGAAGCGGACGTGGTTCGCCTCATCGGTGGCGATTTCATTCGCGTAGTCCTCGAAGGCCGGGGTGGCGAAATTCACCTTGGACTTCTTCTTCACCACCACCTTGCCCGCCTTTTCCCCGCCGCTGCCGTCCACGTCGATAACGGCACCTTCCAGGCCGTCACCGGTGGTGGCCTGGAGATAATATTCGGCTTCGAGGTATTCGAGGTTCAGCGCGAAATTCAGAACGGCGACATCCGTGGCGGTTGGGCCGGCGGGCGAAGCGGCTCTGGCAGTAGAGGAAAGGGCTGCCAAACCGGCGGTTCCAGCCGTGGCGAGGCCGATCCTGCGGAGGAAATTGCGACGTCCTCCGGTGTTGAGGGGCGATTGGTTCAATTCATCGAGGAGTGATTGCGGGTTCATGATTTTCGATTGGTTTGTTGGTTGGTTCATTGGACAAACCATCGATAGACCGGGCATCGAGGCATGCCCAACGGCGGCTCAACCGCGTTTTACATAGCCCTATAAGAATTTTCGGCCTTCAGGAGATGGCATGCAACCTCGGCAGGACAAAGGTGCGAGGCGTAGTTCTGCAATTATTTGAATCCAACCCGAATTATCATGAAAAACAAGCACTTCATCACCACGATCATCACCACGATCATCACATACGGAATCCTCACTGCGTCATCGCACGCGGTTAGTATTTTCGGAATCGGCACGAACAACAGTCTCTATCAGTTCGACTCTGCGACACCGGGAACAGTCAATCAGATCGGCGCGGCTGGAAGCGCCTCGAATCTGGTGGACATCGATTTTCACGGAGCGAACGGCTTGTTATATGGAGTGAGCAGCGCCGGCCTGACCTACACCGTCAACATACAAACTGGCGCACAGACACAGGTGACTACTCCGCTCGACACGTTGTCCGGGATTACTGCGATTGATTTCAATCCCTTGGCAGACCGAATCCGCCTGGTAGGATCGGGAAATTTCAACGCCCGACTCACACCTGACGTGCAAACCGCGCCGACCGCCACCCAAGCCAACGGAACCGTCACGATGGACGCCAGCTTCAGCCTTTTCCAATCAGACGGAACCACCGCACGTTCAGGCGCCACCGTGCTGGGGGCGGGTTACACGAATCCGATCGACAATCCTTCGGCCACGACCCTCTACACTCTGGCTTCCGACGGCTTCCTGAGCATGCATACGGCTCCCACCGGGTCCTTTGCAATCGGAAATGCCGTGGGCGTTGCGGGACTCGGTTTCATCCCGGTCGGCTCCGGATTCGATATTGGAGTGAATGGATCTGGATACGCCTTTGACGGCACAAATCTCCGTCTGATCGATATTACCACCGGGACCTCGACATCACTCGGTGCCGTCGGCGTGGGCATCCGGTCGCTGGCCGTGGTGCCGGAACCATCCACTTATTTGTTAGGTGCGGTGGCCTGCCTGGGTCTTCTCCGTCGTCGCCGGACTCCATAAGCGCCGGGCAACAGCCGTGGTGTGGAAATTCAGGAGAAAAGCTTTCTGGCCAGCCTGCCAATCATCGCGGCGGTGGTGAGGACTTCCTTGGAATCCTCATCGCTGCGGCAATAGACACCGTAGGTGAAGGCTTCCGGCAGGAGAAACTCGAAGGTTCGGACGTGGGTGAGTCCGGTGCCGTCGTCGCCGAGGCGCGGCATGACGTCGCCCGGGCCTAACAATACTCCGAGTCCGGCCAGTGCCGCGGCTGCGGCTTCTTCCTCACAGCCGAAGCGGATCGTGTTCGCAGGCTGGATGCCGTAAGCGTAGTCGCACCACATCAGGAGGAACGATGCGAATCCAGTGACCACACCGCGGTCCGGGATGAGGATGGTGCTGCGCAGGACTTCGGGGAAATTGAAATTCACCGGATCAAATGGATGGAAATCCGGATTCCAGGCGACGGTGATGCCGCGTTCGTGACGGATGACGGCTTCCTGGATTTCAGGGGAGAGGCCCGCACGGAGGAAGCGGCCGGTGAGCACCACGTCGTATTGGCTGGAGGCGAGCGCCTCAGTCCAGTTAGGAGCAAGGTCGCAGATTTCCACGGCGGGGTTTCCGGCGATTTCCTTTTTAAGAACCGTGCCGAACCAGGAACGGTCGATGGCGACCAGCACCTTGCTGTCCATCCGCCGCCCGAGTGCGCGCATCACGTCGTTGAACGCGAGATAGGCGTCGCAGACCTCATTCGCGTTCCTGAGGAAATGCTGGCCGGCGGAGGTGAGGCGGGTGCCTGTGGGAGACCGCTCGAAGAGCACCAGGCCGACCGAGGATTCCAGTTTGGAAATCATCAGGCTGACGGTGGGCTGGGGGATTTTCCAGCGTTTGCCGGTTTCCGTGAAACTGCCGGTTTCCGCAAGGTGACGGAAAACGAGGAGGCCGCTGAGATCGATGTCCATGGTGGTGTCAGGCGGGAACAGCGGCGTCGAGACGGGCTTTCAGGTCGGAATAGGGATGATGTTTGCGCAGAACCGCGGTGAACCGGTAGCTCGGCCAGACGGATCCTGCGCCGCCGTGAGAAGGGGTGATATCCGGCCGGAAGACGGTGGCATGACCGGCTCCGTCACCCGTTAGGATTTCGCCGCCGGCCGCGCCTGCCGCCCGAAAGGCTGATAGAAGAGCCTCCGCCGAGCCTGGAGCACCAGCGTCTGCGATGGCCCATTTCACCTTGCAGAGATCGGCGGGGCTGGCGGGGAGTTTGCCTTTGCCCGTGATTTTCCACGGGATCGGACCGAGATCGATCAGCTCCATGCGGTCCGACGGCTGCAGGCCGATGCCGAAATACACATCACACTCGGCGTTGAGCAGCGCGTTCTTGTAGCGGACCGAATCGATTTTCAGGAAACACGGACGGAACGCATCGTTGATTTTCAGCCTCGCGAGGAAATCCGTGAAAAGCCCGCCACGGAAGAACTCGCCCGCCGCCGCGAAGCGCAGCACGCGGCCCGCCTGATGGAGCGAGCGCACGCCGTCCTCCAGATGCCGCAGCCCGCGTGAAAGCGGCCCCATCCGTCCTAACAATCCCTGTGCGAACTCGGTCGGTTGGAGCTGTCGGTCGTTTTCCGCGAAGAGTTTCCGCCCCACCGCTTTTTCGAATTCCTCGCAGGCACGCTTCACGTTGGCACGGGTGGCGTGCAGCTCGATGGCGGCATTCGCGTAGGATTTCTCGTGGCAGACCGTGGAGAAGATTTCCAATTGCCGGAAGCTGAGGGCGGGAAGGGTGTGCAGGTCCGGCTGCTTTTTTTGCGAAATCTCGTTCATTGGGGGATCCGTCAACGTGTCGCAGACCTTTGTTCCAGCAAGGAATTTCTCGTTTGGCGCGGTGAAAAATCTGGAGGGATGAAATTTGATTAAAGAATTTCTTGATTCGCACCGCCGATTCCCCAAGGGTCCGCCCGTGCACCGGGGCGTAGCTCAGCCTGGTAGAGCGCCGCGTTTGGGACGCGGATGTCGTCAGTTCGAATCTGGCCGCCCCGACCACTCTCACTCAGAGAGTTGTGTCAGTTCCGGTGCACAAGCTTCCTTGGTTTAGGGAGCATTCAGGATCTCAAGTTTTAGGTAACTGCCTCTTGAAACTTTCCTCAACTTCCCCCACAAGCCCCTCCGTGATTCCAAACGTCCTCGCCGAACGCTACGCCTCGCCCGCCCTTCAATCCATTTGGTCCGCCGAGGGCCGCATCGTGCTTGAGCGCGAATTCTGGATCGCCGTCATGAAAGCCCAGCGTGATCTCGGGCTCGATGTGCCGCAGGAAGCCATTGATGCGTATGAAAAGGCGAAGGACAGCGTTGATCCCGCATCGATCATGGCCCGTGAGAAAATCACCCGTCACGACGTGAAGGCGCGCATCGAGGAATTCAACGATCTCGCCGGCCACGAGCAGGTCCACAAGGGCATGACCTCGCGCGACCTGACGGAAAACGTCGAGCAGCTCCAGGTCTACCGCTCGCTGCTGATCGTCCGTGACAAGACGGTCGCCGCGCTGCGCCGGTTCCGCGAACGCTCGGAACAATGGAGCGAACTCATTCTAACCGCCAGGACCCACAACGTCGCCGCCCAGCCGACCACGCTCGGCAAGCGCGTGGCGATGTTCGGCGAGGAGCTTCTCAGCTCGCTCACCGCGCTCGATGCCGTGATCGCCACCTACGCCGTGCGCGGCCTCAAGGGCGCGGTCGGCACGCAGATGGACCAGCTTTCCTTGTTTGAGGGCGATGCTGAAAAAGTCGCCGAGCTGGAAAAGCGCATCGTCTCCCATCTCGGCATGCCCGCTGTGTGGACGAACGTCGGCCAGGTCTATCCGCGGTCGCTCGATTTCCGGGTGGTCGCCGCTCTAACCGACCTTGCGTCCGGTCCTTCCTCCTTCTGCAAGACGCTGCGCCTGATGGCGGGAAATGAAACCGCCAGCGAGGGATTCGCTCCCGGCCAGACCGGTTCCAGCGCCATGCCGCACAAGATGAACTCGCGTTCCTGCGAGCGGGTGAACGGCTTCCACGTCATCCTCAAGGGCTACCTCGCGATGGCTTCCGGGCTTGCTGGTGACCAATGGAACGAAGGCGATGTTTCCTGCTCCGTCGTCCGCCGCATCATGCTGCCGGATTCGTTCTATACCATCGACGGTCTGTTCGAAACATTCCTCACCATCCTCGATCAGATGGACGCATACGAAGCCGTCATCGATGCGGAAACCGCGCATTACCTGCCGTTCCTGATGACCACCACGATCATGATGGAAGCGGTGAAATCCGGCGTCGGCCGCGAGTCCGCTCACAAGGCGATCAAGGAACATGCCGTCGCCACCGTGAACGACCTGCGCCTCGGTGTCATCGATCGCAACGACCTCGTCGAGCGCCTCGCCGACGACAGCCGCCTCGGACTTTCCCGCGACGCGCTGGATGCGATCCTCGCCCGCGGAGACAACGAGTCCGGGGCAGCGACAGCACAGATCGCAGCGTTTGCCTCGGCAGTTAGAAAACTCGAGTCAGCCAGCCCGCAAGCCGCTGCTTACGGACCTGGGACCATCCTGTGATTTCTCAGGACGCCACCGCGTCGCCGTGCCACTGCCACCCCGGGTGGTGAACGTAGGCGAGCGCTTCTTTCACGCTCAAGCCGTTTTTGGCGATGGCGATGTTATCCGCGCGGTGCTGGTTCCAGACCTTCCATTCCGCCTCGGTGGGAACGTATTTCGCGTCGTAGGGCACCTTGTTTCCCACCAGCATCATGAGGAATCCCTCGATGCCGAAGTTCGCGGTGTGGCCGCGCAGCAGGTGTCTCGCGAATCCGGTGGGACCATTTTCCTTGTAGAATTCAAGCAGCGGTGCGGCTCCGGCCACATCCACCTCGTTCTGGCACATTTTCCAGAAAGGCGTGTCGAGCTTGCTGTTGAAACGATAGTGCAGCGAAAGAAAATCCCGGATCTCGTCCCAGGTCTCCGCGAAAAACTTGTTATACATGGTGCGGATCGTCGGCGTGGGATTGAGGCCGGTGTGGATGATGAAATCCGTCAGCGTCTGCGCTTCCTGACAGACGATCATCAGCGCGGTGGATTCCAGTGGTTCGACAAAGCCCGACGCGTTTCCGACGGCGACCACGTTTCCCACCCATGCCCTCTCGTAGCGGCCGGAACGGAATTTCACGATCCGCGTTTCTGTCAGCTTCGGATTCTTCGCCGTGAACTCCGCGTGCGCCTCATCGTCACTGATGGCCTGCGACGAATAGACATAGCCGCGGTTCACATGCTCCTCGTGCTCGATCTGCCACGCCCATCCGCAGTTCATGGTTTCCGCCGTGGTGTAGGGGAGGATCGGTTCTTCCGGCCCGCGCTCCCACCCGCCGACAACCGCACGGTCGCTGAAGAGCGATGAAGAGTAACTCACGAAGGGCTCCTCGAGCGCACCGCCCAGCAACAAACTTCGGAATCCGCTGGAATCGATGAAAAAGTCCGCCTCCATGCGGGTGCCGTCTTTAAGGATGACGGCGGAGATTCCCTGCGGTGCCTTTTCCGTGTCCACGATCGTGCCGTTGATGATCTCCACGCCGCTCGAGATTGCGACTTCCTCGAGCGCGGCGACGAGCATCACGTTCTCCAGGTGGAAGGCGTGCCATGGCTGGATGTCAGGACAGCCGTTCGCCTGCCGTGGAAACGCCTTGTCGTGCAGCATCAGCGCGGTGACCACATCGGTGCAGGCGAACTCCTCATTACAATAAAATCCGTTAGGGCGCGACACCGTGCCGAGGTGTTGGTCGAGCGCTTTGGAAAATCCGTAGTCGAAACGCCCGCGCGGGCCCCACAGGAAACGGATGCCCATCTTCCAGGTCGGGCGTGCCTTGGCGTAGAAGAATTTCCGGCTGAGGCCGAGATAGTCGAACAGGAATCTGGGAAGATTGGGAGTGGTGGCCTCACCGACGCCGATGATGCCGATCTCCGGACTGCGTACAATTTTAACATTCAGCTGGGGGATTTTCCGCTTGAGGGCCAGGGCCGTAAGAAGGCCTGCACTCCCGGAACCGACGATGAGTAAGTCTTTGATCATGGGTGGTTGGGTTTTTGGGTTTGCTGTGGGTCAGCACCAGCTATCTCAACGGAGTGGAGGCACGGATGTAAAGCCCCCGAATGAGGGGTACGGATTTTTCGCCGGCTCCGGGGGCACATAAAAAGCCCCGGCACATCGAAGTGCCGGGGCTGGATTCAAATGAAATGCGGATCTCCGTCTCAGGATCTTTTCACTTCCACCCACTGCTTGGTGCGGGCGGATTCGAGCACGGCGTCGCAAACATACTGGGTGCCGAGGGCATGGCGGAAGTCGGGGTAACGTTTTTCCGCGCTTGGATCGTCGAGGGATTTGAAAAACTCCGCGAGTTCGTGGGTGAACGAGTGCTCGTAGCCGAGGCACAGGCCGGGTACCCACCAGTTTCCGGAATACGGATGATCGCCGTCGGTTGCGTGGATGTTCGTCCAGCCGCGGCGGTCGCCGGGGACGCCGTGGTCGAAGTAGGTGAGGTAGTTCAGATCGTGGAGGTCCCAGGCGAGGGATTTTTTCTCACCGTTGATTTCAAATGTGTAGAGCGCCTTGTGGCCGCGGGCGTAGCGGGTGGATTCGAAGATGGCGAGCGAGCCGTTTTCGAAGCGGGCGAGGAAGGCGCAGGCATCGTCGATGGTGACGGCCTGCTTCTCGCCGGTGGCGGTGTGGACGCGCTCCTTGATGAAGGTTTCGGTCATGGCGCTCACGGAAACGATGTCGCCGTTGATCCAGCGCGCGGTGTCGATGCAGTGGGCTAACAAATCACCCGTGACACCGGAGCCGGCGGCCGCGGCGTCGAGACGCCACAGCCCGGCACCGCCTTGCGGGAGTTCTTCGGAGATCGTCCAGTCCTGGAGGAAGTTCGCGCGGTAGTGGAAGATGCGGCCGAGCTCGCCGGCATCGACGATATTTTTCGCCAGCGTGACGGCGGGGAGGAAGCGGTAGTTATACCAGACGAGGTTGGGCAGACCGGAGGCTTCGACGGCCTTGACCATTTCCTCACCCTGCGTGCCGTTGAGGGCGAGCGGCTTTTCGCAAAGGATCATCTTGCCGTGCTTGATGCACTCGAGCGCGATTTCGGCGTGGGAGTCGTTCGGCGTGCAGATGTCGACGGCGTCGATGTCATCGCGCTTCACCAGTTCGCGCCAGTCGGTTTCGTAGGACGCGTAGCCCCATTTTTCGGCGAAAGCGGCAACCTTTTCCTTGTCGCGACCGCAGACGGCCTGACGGACAGGGACGTGTTGGGTGTCGAAGAAGTGGCTGAGCTGCGAGTAAGCGTTCGAATGGGTGCGGCCCATGAAGCCGTAGCCGATAAGTCCGATGCGGATTTCTTTTTTCATGATGGGGAAGGGGTGGGTCTGCTGGGTTGATGACTGACTCTAAACGGATTCATGCAACTCCGGGGGTTTTCGAATGGGCGTTTTGGGGGAAGTCGAAAGTCAGGACGAGCGGCTCGGTTCCGAGGTTCTCGATTTCCACGCCGCCGCGGTTGAGCGCGGCCTGGGTGATGAATCCGATCTCGGGATAGATTTGGCCAAGCTTCATGTCATGGTGATATCTCACTTCCAGTTTTCCAACCCGGCCGTGGCCTCGGTTGGTTTGGAACAGCGCGGGGCTCTCCGGGTGGAAATTGGTCTTGGCTCCGGGCGCGAGGGTGAGGCGGACAATGGAGGCCTTCTGATCGCCCAGGATTTCACCATAAACGATCCACTTGGCGTCCACTCCGTCGCCGGAGAATTCCTCGGCGGTGATGGCCGGGCGCGAGTTCTTGAGCACGAAATCCGGATCCTGGTTCGCCTTGAAGTCGAAGGTGTCCGCCAGGTACTCCCAGTCTTCGTGCATGTCCTTCGGATAGTCCTGTTCCCGGCAGGCGTAGAATGCGTCGGCGGCTCCGATCCGTCCATCAAGCGTCAGGTCCTCGGCCAGGAAATGCTCGTCCATCGTCACGTGCAACTCGTGCGTGCAAAGGTCAGTCGGCGAGTGCAGCACGCCGTTCGGCATCACGAAGCCGTTGTCAATGTGCATCATCGTATGCGGCGAAAGATGACGCACGCCATTGTACTCGCCCTGTCCCCAACTCTTCATGCAGGCAAGGAACTGGTCCTTCGTCACAAACGGATACAGACCCATGGCCGTGGTGTGATAGTGCGACGGACTGACTCCGGGATTGTCGAAGGAATTGATATCATAGACCTCCCATTTCGTCCAGTGAAGGTGGTGGGGAATGGGGTTCAGATTGTCGAACTTCTTGGAAACGATCGGCCAGGTGGCTTTGCCGAACATGGATTTCGCGAAAGCGGTGACTTTCTCTCCCATGACGGCTTCCGGATTGGTCTCGATCAGGTCCTGAAGTGAGATGACCTGCCCGCCGGGCGTGAGCACGTGGGCTTCTCCTTCACGGAAGGGTGCCTTGCCCGTACGGGTATCGATGACGCCTGTCACGATGGGCACGGTGCAGCACATCCAGACTTCATCGAGGCCCGTCCCGTTCATGTAGTCCGGGTAATAAGATTCCTCATCGAGACGAAGGCGTTTGCCAGGCGTGCAGAATGTGCGGCCGGCGTAGCGGTGCAGAAGCTGAAGCACACCATCGTTCTGATTGAGGCAGTTCTGGAGAATCGAATCCGATCCTCCATCGATGACATCGTGTTGCGGATATTCGTGCAGTTTGTCCGGGAGGATGGAGGTCGAAGCAGCCATGGCAGATGGGTCCTGAAGATTAGGTGATAGAGATGCGGCAGCCTCAGAGCGCTTCGTCCACGGCGATCATGGACTTGAGGATGTTTTGCCAGGTGCCGGGGGATTCGAGGATTTCGTTGGAGAACATGCAGCCGTCCCAACAAATGTGCTTCATGCCGCGGCTGGAGGCGTCCTTGAGCCAGTAGGCGGAGGCGCGGGGGATGTCGAGTTTGCCGTTAGGATCGTCGGCGAGGCAGTGGCGGCCGGTCTTGTCGTGGGAGCCGGTGCCATGCACGGAGCCGTCATTTTGGGCGACGTGGAAATCGATGGTCCACGGGCGCAGGGCGTCGGTCATGGTGGTGTAGGCGGCCCAGAATTCGTCCTCGGTGTAGCCTTCCTTGAGGAGGGCGGCTTCGGGGGCGTTGTAGCCGAGCAGATAGAGATAGGTGTGGGCGAGGTCGGCTTGGAAGCCGACGGTTTCCGGCATGCCGGTCGCTTCGAGTGTGTCGAGCATGGCCTTCCACGAGTGCATGCCGCCCCAGCAGATTTCACCTTCGGCGGCGAGACGCTCGCCGTATTGTTCCGCTATTTTGCCGGCTTCGCGGAAGGTCTCGGCGATCTTCTTGGTGTTTCCAACAGGGTCTTTCGCCCAGTCGGTGACGGAGCTGGCGGAGTCGATGCGGATGACGCCGTATTCGCGGACGCCGTGTTCGTTGAAGATTTTCGCAATGCGACAGGCTTTTTCAACGGCGAGCACGAACTTGCGACGTGCTTCGGCATCACCCATGGCGGCGTCACCGACGGTGCCTGGCCAGATTGGCGCGACGAGCGAGCCGACCTTGAGGTTGTGGCTGGCGATGAGATCGGCGATTTTCCGGATGTCGGATTCCGTGGCGTCGGGATCGGTGTGCGGGTGGAAGAGGAAGTAGTCGATACCATCGAACTTGCGGCCGTCCACCTCGGCGGCGACGGAGAGTTCGAGCATGTGCTCGAGCGAGATGGGCGGATGGTCGGTGCCGGGTTCCTTGCCAACAAGACCGGGCCACATGGCGTTGTGAAGTTTCATGAAGTAGTTGAGGGTTGAGGGTTGAGAGCGAAGATTACTAATTCTTGTAGGCACTTATGGCAGGAGCGTCCGGATTCACCTCAGTATCGAAGTTCGAGTAAGTCGGCCACTTGTCCTCAAGGTGGCCGTCGATCAGGGCCTTGAGATTGGACGAAGTGGTGGAAAGGTCGGCGGTGGTGAGAGGAGTGCTCATGGGTTGATTCGAGTGAGGCGGATACGTTCGCGACAATTTGATCTATCACCAAACTCTTCCTGCTGCGGACCATATTGGCAAGACAGCAGGCGAGGAGGACAAGATCCGGCAGGCCGGGGCAATTTACAGCAGGAACCGCCAATCCACCGCGACCGTCACCTCCGCCCCGGATTCACCGGAAATCGTCACCGCTCCATCGCCCGCCGGCACGATTTTTACCACCATCCCGAAATCCCGGGCAACAAGCGCCACCGCGTGGATCGTCCTCAGCGAGATCGTCTCTCCCAGATGAAACCGCCGGCTGGTCGGAACGGCCTCCGCCGCCAGAGGTGTCCGCCGCGAGACTGCCACGCCGCTGGCGAAATACGAACACACTTCCTCCACTCCGATCCGCCCCACATGCCGGCCGTTCCAAGGAGCCGCGGTGCGGCCGCCGTGGGACATCCAGAACAAGGTGCACGGGAAATCCGCCGCGTTCTTCAGGGAAAACCAGACATATCCATCGAACACCACCGCCGCCCACGCGAACGGCTGCTCCGCCGTCGCCGCCTCGCTCATCATCATCACCAGATCATCGTTGCCCGGCCGTGCTGGATAGCGGGTCAAGTCCGTGGTGCCGCCATCGGCAAGCGGGACCTCCCGCAGATCACTGAAACGCGCGCCTTCCTTGAGCGCCTGCGTTTCCCCATCCGCCGGATTGGAAAACGCTCCCGGAAAAACCGACGCCCAGCGGAAGGGACTCACGCTCACACGCGCCGTACCCTCCGGGAGTCCTGATAGATCGAGGATCGGGTGATTGCCATAACTGAAATCGCCCTCCAGTCCGGAGATCCGGTGCTCTTGATAGACCGCATGCTCTCCCTCCCGCGTGGAGATGATTTTCTCCACGCTCGCCCCGCTGTCCGCCGTCACCATCACGAAGCGCAGGGATCGATCATCCGAGTCGGTCTTCGTCCAAACAAAATTCGCCACCTCGCCGTGCGGCGGTCCGTCCGCCTGCGCACCGAAGGGCAGGCAGAGGAAATCCCCGCGCAGCACCGAGAGCAGGGCGGGGATTTCAGGGAACTCCTCCGGCTGCCACGGCGATAGCGAGTAGGGCGAGACATCGCGCCCCGGCAGATGGAAAACCACCGGCGCGAGATGGCCGCCGCGCAGGGTCACGTCCAGATCGAGTTCCGGAGTGGCCAGATGGTGGGAAGCCTCGCCGTGGACGAATTTCATGGCGATCAGTCTTTCAGAAATCCGCGGACCTTCAGATTGTTCAGGCGGCGGGCGGTGTCGCCCAGTCCGTCCGCCGTCACCTGCATGTAGCTGCGGCCGTCGCGGGTGTCCACGCCGTGGCCGGAGTCGAGTTGTCTAACGAGCTCCAGCGCCGGGTCCGTGTGGTCGAAAACCTCCACGAACACCTGCTTCAGCCCGCCGCCCTTCGCTGCGGCGAGCATCAGCGCGCTGATCCAGCCATCGTCCGTGGACAGACAGCCGCGCGTCGTTTTCGCCGATGCGTGGAAAACGCCGAACTCTCCGGCGGCGCAGATCTGCGTGATAAGCTCCTGGTTCTGCGCGATCGTCAGGCCGGAGTCGCCGCAGTGGGCGGCATCGACGAGCAGTTTGAAAAACTTCTTCCCGAGCGCGAGGTTCGCCGCCTTCACGAACGACCAACCGCGGTCCACGTTGGTGAACGTCTTGAACTCGCCGGGACGCAGGAACTCGATGTGCCAGTTCTCGATGCACGAACCCTCCACGCCCGCTTCCTCGTAAACCCGCATGTGGACTTTCACGTTCTGGTCGATCGCCGCTTCGAACGCATCGCCCATCCGGGCCTCGTCCGCGCTCATCCATTCCTCGATCGAGGTCGAGGAAACGTGGCGGATGCCGTGGGTGATCGCCGCCTTGAGGCTCTTCACGAGCTGGGCCACCACCGCGTCCTCGTCCGCCGGGTTCATCGGGTTCGCGCCGCCGACCATGATAATGAAATGCACCTCCAGACCCAGCGCTTTCAAGCCGTTAATGATGTCCGCCACCTCGCCCTCGTCCGCTGTCGAGAAGAACGGGAGTTGCACGATGTTCATCGTCACCGGAGCTGCGTCCACCAGCTTCTTCATTTCTGAAAGCACGCGCAGGCCGCCGTCCTCATCGCGGGGAAATTTTCCGTTCTCGTCCGGCACGATGCCGCCGACGAATTTGAAATGGGTGGTGACGACTCCAAGCTGGACCTTGGACTTGAGCGCGATCGGTGAGGACATGGGCGCAGTAAAACGGCGGATTCGCGCTGCTGGAAAGGCGAAATTTCGCTTGGACTGCGGTGGGAAGCGCCAGCGCCACACCGCTTTGGATCGTCGTTCGGCGCTGGAGCTTTTTAGGAACGTTGGAATCCTCCCCGACCCGGCGGTTTTTCCGGTGATCCGGGCGTCGTCACGAATCCAAAGCGGTGTCGGCGCTGCGCT
>JBDSNC010000121.1:0-10636 GCA_039915545.1 Luteolibacter sp. | reverse complement strand
GCCGCCATTCATAAATTGCCTTGCTCATTTCGTCAGTAATGCCTCCGCCAGCGTCAGATCCGCCGGGGTGGTGATTTTCAAATTCGGATGTTTGGATTCCACCAGCCTCGCCCGCACGCCGATGCTCTCCAGCGCGGAAACCTCGTCAGTGATCGCCAGCTCCCGCTCGGCGACGTTCGCGTAGGCTTCTTTGAGCAGCGCGATCCCGAAAATCTGCGGGGTTTCCATGAACCACAGGTTGTCCCTCGACACTGATTCGTTAGAAAAACCTTCGTCGTCGGAACGTTTCAGGGTTTCCGTGACCCGCCGTGCGAGGGTGGCCGCCTGATGCATGGTGGCGGCGGCGACGCAGCGGTTGATGTCGTCCGGAGAAATCAGCGGCCGCGCGCCATCGTGGACGGCGACATAGTGGGACGTGATTCTTTCCAACCCCGCCGCCACGGAATCCTGGCGGTCCCTGCCGCCATCGACGCGGGAGACGGATTTGTTCAGTTCGATCCCGTCCAGCAGCCCCCAGAGTTCCTCCGGGCAGACCACCACGACAGACTCGATGGAATCCGCGGCAAGAAACGCCTCAACGGTCCGCCGGAGGACGGGCACGCCGCCGAGTTCCGCGGCGAGCTTGTCGAAACCCATCCGCCGGCTGCTGCCCGCAGCCACGATGATGGCCGAACAGGTGTGGGGCAGGTGAGGAACTTCCATGTGCGGCGGAGTCTTGCAGCGGGTTTTGCGCTGCGCCAGTAAAATGCCGGAATCGGGTTCTGCGTAGGTAGTCCCGGCTTCAGCCGGTCTTGGGACGGAGAGAAGACCGCTTGAAAGCGGGACTACATGCGAAGATTCAGCGAGTGCAGGTTTTCCAATCGTGGTAGGCTGCGCCGAGGTGGTCGAGCACGTCTGTCGGCGTGAGCGATTCTTCGGAAATCCGGGAAACGCTCAGGGAAATTTCCGCAGCGCGGCCGCAGAGCCAGGCACCGAGTGATGCGGCTTCGACCGGCGTATCACCTGCGGCCAAACGGGCTCCGATCACTCCGGCGAGCAGGTCGCCTTGACCGCCGCAGGCCATGCCGGGAGTGCCGGTCGTATTGCACCAGAGCGGTTCTCCCCGACGCGTGACAATCGTGCGACAGCCTTTCAACAGCAAGGTCGCGGCGACACGTTCGGCGAATTCCCGAGCGGCTTCCTTTCGCGGAAGTTTCGCGAGATCGGGCGCGAGTCTTGCGAACTCGCCGGGGTGAGGAGTGATGATGTGCTTGTCGGATAGAACCTCGCTCGCGCCTCGTTCGGCGATGAGATTGAGAGCACAGGCGTCGAGCACGACCGGGGCGGGGGACTTTGAAATCAGGTCGAGCAGCCCGTCCGCGGTTTCCGCACTGAGTTCGCCCAGTCCACAGCCGGCGACGAGGGCGTCGAAACGCGAGTCCAACAACTCACGCGGATTGGTATAGCCGCGCACGATGATTTCCGGCGGACATTTGGCGGAAACGATCGGGACGATTTCATGCGGAACAAAAAGCGTGATCAACCCGGCACCTCCACGTAGCGCCCCGGTGGCGGCCAATACCGCCGCGCCGGTGTAGCGTTCAGTGCCCGCCAGCAGGGCGACCCGGCCGGCCATGCCCTTGTGGAAATCAAACGGGCGCGGTTTTTTTCCCGCGTCCGAAGTTTGCGGGGCGATCGCTTCCAGTGTTGATGAACCTTGGATCGTCAGGCACTCGACCGGCACCAGCACCAGAGCTCCCACGGCGTTGGCCGCACGAGCTGTGAGCAGACCGGATTTCGCATTCGCAATCGTGAACGTGACATCGGCGGTGACTGTGCCGGGGGAAATTTCGCCCGAATCCGCATCGATGCCGGACGGTAGATCGACTGCCGCAACGCGTGCTCCCGCATTCTGGCGCAGCCATTCCATTTCTTGCGAAAGCGGCAGCAATGAATCGCGCAGTGGACCGCACCCGCCACTGCCGAGCAGTCCATCCAGCAACACCAGCGGGCCATCCAAGTCGCGCCAGTTTGGGATCCGGTCGAGCGGCAGACGCAGGCCGAGTTCGTCCCATTTTTTCAACGTGAGTGGAGCTAACTCTTGGAAGGGAAACGCACTGCGGACGGCGATTTTCCAACCGAAGCGGTCGCGCAGGATTCTCAGGGCGACCAGTGTGTCGCCGGCGTTGTGACCTTTTCCCAGATAACCGACGACCGTGCCGGGGTGAGGGAAAAACCGTCCGATGGCGAGTCCAAGTCGTTCGCCTGCAAGATTGAGGAGCTGCTCTTCCGTCCAACCGTTGGACTTGGCAGCGGCTTCCGCTGCGAGCATTTCGGAGATCGTGACTGCACCCATGCGGCAAACTAGCCCGGATTCGAAGCTTCCGCAGCCGAAATGATTGTCACATTCCCCGGCGATAGCGCTGGATGCCATCGACAATGCCTTGGGCGATGGACTCGCGGAACCAGGCGGACTTCATTCGGTCGCGCTCGGGAGAATTGCTGACGAATCCGCCTTCGACGAGGCAGGCGGGGAGCGCGGAGTTCCGGATGACGTAGAAGCGGGCGTATTTCACCTTGCGGTCCACGGTGCGGGTGCGGCGGATGAGATTGTTGTGAACGCAGTCGGCGAGGGTCTTGCCTTCGGCGCTATAGTAAAAGGTTTCCAAGCCGCTCACTTCCTGTTTCCAGGTGTAGTTGTAGTGAATGCTGACGAAGATGGCGTTGCGGTAGCTGTTGCCGGTGCTGACGCGCTGGGGCAGGGAGATGAAGTAGTCGCTGCGGCGGGTCATCACGGTGTTGTAGCCGAGAGCCTTCAGCTTGCCTTCGAGGCGGTAGGCGGTGTCGAGCGCGAGGTGCTTTTCATAAACCCGGCCCCATTGGCCGCCGTTGTCGTGACCACCGTGGCCGGGATCGATCACGACGGTTCTGAAGTTGGCCGCTTGGGCAATGCCGCTGAAGAGACAAAGCGCGGTAATGATGAGAAATTGGGAAAAAGCTTTCATAGGAAACAAAGGTTTCAAAAACACTTAAGATATATTGATATTTTAAAAAATTGTAAAGACCATTCATGCTAAATGTGAAATCGCATCCACCTGATGGGGATTTCAGTAAGTCATCGCAGGACGGTCCGAGGCCTTGCGGATCTTCGCCTTTGCTTCGGCGGCGGCCTTCTGATCGTAAGGAATGCTGTTGGCCACGCGGACGCTGCCATCGGCAAAAGTCAGAAGCTGCGGATCACCCTGGGTGCCGCGCTGATGGATCTCGCGGTTGATGAGTTTTCCATCGGTATCGACCGTGCAGTGAACCCACATGGTCGGCGTGGCAAGGAACATGACGTGCATGGACTGCTTGCGATCCACCGTGACGAGGGGTTTGCGCAGCATCAGCACATCGCCGAGCAGAAAGGTGTGGATGAACTGGCCGGTGCGCTCGTTGACGATCTGGGCGTAGAGCTGGGTTTTCTGGTCGCCGGCGAAGTTGAGCAGGCGGTATTTGCGCGTCTGGCCGGAGCCGCCGGGGATGCCGACGGATTGTGACCAATAAAGCAGTCCCGGGCTTTGGTTGAAGAGCACGCGGTTGGTGCTGGTGCCCTCGGTGGTCTCACCGGGCATGCGGATGATGGCGCCCACCGAGAAATTTCCCTGCTCCGTGAGGATGAAATGCTGGCCGAGGTCGACCTGGCGGGCGAGCGATTCACCGGCCTTGATGGTCATTTTTCCAAATGTCGTGCCGCTGCGGGGCGTGACGGAATTGCCGCTGCCGTCCTTGATCAGGAAACTGAGCCACTGGGTGCGGCCGGTACCGACGAAGGTGATGTCCTTGCCGGCGTGGTTGGTGATGGTGACGGTGGCGAGCACCGGTTCCCCGGCGAGATATTGCTTTTTGTTGAGAGCAAGGGAAGTGGCCAGTTGCGCATGGGCCGTGCCGATGAACGCGAGGGCGAGTGTGAGAAGGCTGAGACTCCGGATAATCATTTCCCCGCACAACTAGCCGAGACCCGTATGGGCGTCAATCTAACCTGAGGAACGGTCGCGAAACCGCCGATTCGTTCAAAATCAGGCGGCAAGAGCGGTTTTTAAAAATCGCCGTCCGGGTAAAGCTGGTGAAATTTGATGGCCTCCACCGCGATTGCTGCGGTTGTTCCGAAGATCGTTTCAACCGAAGCCGTGCGCGGAACCTGGGCGGCGGGACGCGACAATCCGAGGATCAATTGCCCGTAGTTCTGGGCTCCGGCGACGTGCTGAAGCAGCTTCAGGGAAATATGCGCGGCATCCAGATTCGGGAAAACCAGCACGTCCGCCGTCGGGCGGGCCTCGGCGGCGGGCATCTTGGTTTCCGCTGCCTCGGGGTCCACGGCAACGTCGGCCTGGAGTTCTCCTTCGATGCTGATGTCGAGAAACTGGCGGATTGCCTCATCCTGTGCCAGCGAGGCTGCTGCTGCCATGCGGCGGGCGTCCGGAGTGCTGGCGGAGCCTTTCGTCGAGTGGCTGAGCATCGCGACGAGCGGCTTGCGACCGAGGAAATGGCGCGCCAGTTTCCCGGTTTCGAGCGCGATGGCGGCGAGTTCGCTGACGTCCGGGTTGGGGATCAGTCCGCAGTCGGCGAGGAAAAGGATGCCGTCGCCGCCGAGGTGCTGGAGGTGGGCTCCGGTGAGCAGGGTGACGCCGAAGATCTTCGGCACGTTTGGCAGCGGCTTGATCGTGTGCAGCAGGGCGCGGAAGTAAGCGGCGGGCAGCGCCTGGTTGCCGCCGACAATGGCGTCGGCCTGGCCGTATTGCACCATCAGCGCGCCGAAATAATGCGGGCGAGCGACGATTTCCTCCGGTTTGCCGAGCTGCATGGTCCGGTAACGGGCCATGTTTTCCACACGCTGGCAGAACAATCCGAAGTCCGAGGCCAGCGGCGGATCGATGATGTGGACGAATTTCAGCGAAACCGAGTGCTCCGCCGCCAGTGCCCGGATGCGCTCGCGGTTGCCGAGCAGAATGGGGGCTACCACCTCCTCTTTCACCAGCATTTCGGCGGCCTTGATCACGCGGATGTCTTCGCCTTCGGTGAAAACCACCCGTTTCGGATGGCGGCGGAGCTGTTCAAGAAGGTAGCGGGTAACGCGATTGCCGGGTGTCGTCTCTGTGGGAAAATCGGTCATGGAAAGGGCCGGTGCTTGCACCGTGTGGAGACTCTAGTATGGCTTTTGGCGTCCGTTCAATCGGATTCATCCTCAAATACTCAAGTGCCCGCCGATTACCATACCCATACCCCGCTTTGCAAACACGCGGAGGGCGAACCGGAACAATACGTGGACGCGGCGCTGGCGGCGGGCGTTACTGAATACGGTATTTCCGATCACGCTCCGTGCCTGCCCGAGCCTTTCGACGACTGGCGGATGGCGGTGGCGGAACTGCCGGAGTATTTCCAATGGATCGAACGCGCACGCACCCGCGCTGCCGGAAGGATTCCGATCCGCGCCGGACTCGAATGCGATTGGCTGAACGGTTGTGAAAGCTGGATCGCCGATCTAGTTTCGCGTTACGATTGGGATTACCTTATCGGCTCCGTCCACTACCTCGGCGACTGGGATTTCGATAATCCGAAATGGCTCGGCCGCTGGGCGGAAAGCGATGTGGATGCAGTCTGGTCGCACTATTGGAAAACCTATGCGGAAATGGCCGAAAGCGGGATTTTCGACATCCTCGGCCATCCGGATCTGGTGAAAAAATTCTCACACGTTCCGGCCGGCGATCTTGATCGTTTTTACGAACCCGTGATCGATGCGATCGCCGCGTCCGGCAGCGTGATCGAACTCAACACCGCCGGCTGGCACAAGCCCTGTGCGGAAGCCTACCCGACGCCGCGCTTTTTGGAACTCGCCTGCTCGGCGGGAATCGGGCTGGTCATTTCATCCGACTCCCACAGCCCGGCCGAAGTCGCGCGGGATTTTCCAAAAGCCATCGAAATCGCCAGGGCAGCCGGCTATCGCGAAACGATTCTGTTTGAGAAACGCAAGCGCCGCAGCGAGGCGCTGTGACCCTTCACCGGGAGCGCGGACTTCAGTCCGCCAGTGTGGTAATGAATATGACTAACCGGAGAGATTCCGTGTATCAGTTAGGAAGCCGATTCTTCCGATTTTTTCTCGTCAGGTTTCGGAGTTTCAACAACCGGTTCCGCTGCGGGAATTTCCGTTTCGGTCACCGCCTCTGAAACCGCTTCAACGGCGGGTTCGACAATTGCTTCAACCACTGGTTCCGCCGGAGTTTCCGCCACAGTTTCATCAACCGGCGCGGCAGGGGATTCTTCCGATACCGGAGCGCTTTCTGCTGCTGTTCGCGTTTCCTCGCTCTCTACTTCAGAAACGGCTGTGCTTTCGCCTTCTGCCGCACCCGGTTCCTTGGCCTTTTTCTTCTTTTTCTTTTTCTTCTTTGGCTCGCCGGTGGCGTCTGGAACGCTTGCTTCACGGGTTTCCTGCACGACGAGGGTATCGTCGGTGTAGAGCAGGATGTGGCCCTGATGGAGCAGCCAGAAAAGGTCGGCGGCGTATTCCGCTGGCGGTGCGGTGCTGCCTTCGGGCAGAACGGCCTTCCATAGCCCTTCGAGTTTCGCCGGTTTGTTCTCACGGATCCAGGCGACCATGACGCCCGGACGTTCCGCCAGCACGGCATTCAGCGGCAGCGGATGCGGACGCGCGGGACCGGTGTGGAGTTTTCCCTGGCGTTTGAAAACAGGAAGGTGCTCGGCCTCGATCGAGCGGCAGACGGCGGGGATCAGGATCGCCGGATGCTTCCGCGCGTGGCTGCCGGAGAGCTTCAGCGAGGTGAGTAGCGAGGGCGATAGATTTTTCGCCGGAACCGCGCCGGAGACCTCGGCCTTGCGGGTTTCTTCGAATGCCTTGTCGAAACAACGCGCTGCGATCGCACGCTCGGCCTCGGCGCGGTCGTCGATCCACGTATCGTCGCCGTCGCCCTTGAGACGCCAGCGGGTTTTCTTTTTCATCGTTTCCAACCAGGCGTTCACCGCCTCTTCGCCGCGCTCGGTGCGGACCTTGGAAGAATAAATCTCGAACGGCATGTTCGCGAAACGCTCGCGGTGCAGGCGGCGGAGGTTGGTCTGATAGGAGTGGAAATTGACGGGACCCAGCCATTCGCCGGAGATGCCGCAGCGGGCGATCGCTTGGAAGTTTCCGGTCGGCGGATCCACCTCGATGGTTTCCTCTTCGATAAGTTCGTTGCGCAGGTCCGAGTTCCAGAGATGGCGCACGGCCTCCTCGCGGGTGAGGAAAACGCATTCGTCCAGCTTGCCGCGGATGAGCGGCGCGTGGGGTTCCGGTGCTTCGAAAACCGCGCGACAGCGCGCCTTCTCCGCTAACAAAATCTTCGCGACATCGAACAACGGATAGACCCTCGCCACCGCATGGACTTCCTTGCCGATGAGATGCACGGCCTGCGGATCCGGAGCGATCGTCACCCGCACGCCCTCGGCCGGCGGAGCCTCTTCCTGGCGCGGCGGACCGTCGCGGCGGTCGTTGAAATTGCCACCGCGTCCTTGGAATTCCCTACGCCCGCCACCGTCGCGGCCTCTCGATCCGCCGTCACGATCCCGGTTTCCGCCGCCGCGGTCGTCGCGCTTTGGCGGACGGTCGCCGTCACCTGAAAACGCCTTCGGTTTGCGCTCTTGTTGGTCGCCGGCGGCACGCGCCCATGCGGGTCCGAGGGCAAAGCTGGACAGTAGGCTGCTCAATGGGTCGTTTTCAGAATCACTCACGGCGCGAATCCTACGGTGCGGATTTGAAAATGACAAACTCCGCTTTTCATCAAATCTCGGCCGTATTTCCCGTCCCGGAAATCCTGAACATTCGTCAAAATCAGCGCAACGATCCGGCTGATAGCCAACTTTTCCATCGCCATCAAAATCCATCCGCGCAATCCTCAGTCGATGATGAAACTCCTGCAAACGGGACTTGCCGCCCTTCTCGTTACAGCGGCCTCGGCCGCACCCGGAAACTTTTATCGGGTCGATTCCAAAGTCTGGCGCTCCGCTCAACCGGATGCGGCGGATTTTTCGGAACTGCAGAAACTCGGCATCAGGGAAGTGCTCAACCTCCGCGAGTGGCACGACGATTCGTCCGCCGTGAAGAACACCGCCGTGAATCTCCATCGCGTGTCGATGAACCCCGGCCACATCCGCGAGCAGGAACTCGTCGAAGCCGTGAAAATCCTGCGGAACGCGCGCGGCCCGATCCTTGTCCACTGCTGGCACGGTTCCGACCGGACCGGCACCGTCGTCGCACTTTACCGGATGGCCGTCGACGGCTGGACGCGCGATCAGGCCATCGCGGAATTCATCACGCCCCGCTACGGCTACCACGCCGGCACCTATCCGAAACTGCGGCGCTACCTGGAGACGGTGGACATCGCGCGTTTCAAGGCGGAGATGAATGCAGGATGAAAAACGGAAACGTCACGGCCGGATCTCGATCCTTACTCCGTTAGGAACCGCCCGCCAGATTTCATCGATCTCGAAATTTGTCACGGCGACGCAGCCGGAAGTCCAGTCGCGGCAGCGGTGGAACGCGCCGATCCCGCCGTAACCGTTGACGATGCCGTGAATCATGACGTCGCCACCCGGTGACAGTCCGCGTTTGGCGGCTTCGGACTGGTCGTGTTTGTCCGGGTAGGAGATGTGCAACGCCAGATGGTAACTGCTGGCGTCGTTCCGGCCGTCTATCGTGTAGTTGCCTTCGGGCGTGCGGTTGTCGTCCTCATGGCTTTTCGGGCCAACCGGTTCGCGCCCCAATGAGACGGAGTAAGTTTTGATAGGTTTCGCACCGCTGAAAAGCGTGAGTTTGCGCAAACCTTTTTCAACGAGAATCCGATCCGCTTTCGCCCCGTGCCCGAGTGGCTGCCAATTGTGGTTGGCGCAGAGCCAGGCGGATCCGAGGACCGCGATCGCTATCAGAATGACCAGGCTGATTCGTTTGAACATTCAACGACGGGGTTCCGGATCGTGGCGGCTCAGAAGATCCACGATCCTTCTTGTCGCACCTTCGTGGTGAACCAGCAGGGCGCTGGCGCTCGTGGTCATGGTTTCGGCTTTGCGAGGATCGAGTGCAGTTAGAATGGCGCGGGGGAGTTCTCCTGCATCGCGAGCAAGCAGGCAGCCGCCATGGGCGAGGAGGCGGGAGGTGAGCGGCTGGAAATTCTCCATGTGCGGGCCGGTGACGAGCGGCTTGCCGGCGAGGATGGCTTCGCAGGGATTCTGGCCGCCGGTGGAGAGGAAACTTTTGCCGATGATGACGACATCCGCGTGTGCCGTCCAATCGCGCAACTCGCCGGTGGTGTCGATGACGAGGCAGGCGTTTTGCAAATCGCGGGCAGGGAAGAACGCCGAGCGCAGGATGACTTCGAATCCGGCGCGTTCGAGATCCGCCTTCACTTCAGACCGGCGCTCGGCGTGGCGGGGGACGATGACGGCGAGCGCGTCCGGGCTTGCTGTTTTGATTGCCTCAGCCATCAGAGTTTCCTCACCGGGAAAAGTGCTGGCAGCGAGGATGACTGGCCGGTTTTTCCCGAACGCATCGAGCATCTGTTGGAACTCCGGTCGGGTGGCGGGACGTGCGCCGCTGCCGGGATCGAACTTGAGGCTGCCGGTGTCGTAAATGCGCTCCGGCGCGACTCCGAGGTCCTGCCAGATTTTGGCGTCGTCCGGTTCCTGGATCGCGACTGCGTCCAGCAGCGAAAAAAGCGGACTGATCCACGGCGCGAATTTCCGATAGCGGCGGGACGAGCGCGGTGACATCCGTGCGTTGACGAGACTGACGGGAATGCCGCGCTTTTTGCAAGCGAGCAACAGGTGCGGCCAGACCTCGCCCTCGATGAGGACGATCTGCGAGGGCTCGAAGCGATCGAGATAGCGCCCGACCATCGACGGGAAGTCGAGCGGTGAATAGGTGACCCGGAGATGCGGAATTTCCGCTGCGGTGGCGACGGCGTGTCCGGTGGCGGTGCCGGTGGCGAGCACGAAACGGCGGTCCGGCTCGCGCAGCAGCCACTCGCGGATGAGTTTGAGGGCGAGCAGCGATTCGCCGACGCTCACGGCATGGACGTGCAGCGCGCCGCAGGGTTCGAAGTCGATGGCTTGGGTGTAAACCGCCGCGCGTTCGCCGAGGAGGGTGCCGAAGCCGCCGCGGCGGAGCATTTTCACGATCCAGCCGGGAAAAGCTGCTAGGAAAAGCAGCGGCAGCAGCAGCCGGTAGATCGTGAGGGCGAGGCGGAAACTCATCGGAGGGGAGAATAGGTGGCGGGAGAAGAGTAGTCGAGGACTTCAGTCCAATGCCTTTAAGCCGACTTGGAGGTGTGATAGTAGCGATAGCTTTCCGGAGTGCGTGAAGCTCTGCTCGCGCCAAGGGCAGCTCCAGCTCTGCTGGATGCGGTGCGGAGCTCTTCGGTAAGTTGAGCGGGCGAATGCGGGAAGAGGAAGAGCTCCGCACCCCATGGAGCAGAGCTTCCATCCGCCGTTGGCGGCAGCAGAGCATCTGACCATTACCCACAAATTCCTTGGTTTCGGAATATTCGATACGCCTCGGTAATATCCTCAAGTCTTCGCAGGCCGCGCCACAGCACTTGAGCGCCTGGCGGTCCGTCACATTTGCGGTTCAGAT
>JBDSNC010000071.1:0-7184 GCA_039915545.1 Luteolibacter sp. | reverse complement strand
AGAACAGGCAGGAATGCCTGTATCACGGGAGGGTCGGTTAGGGATTGGAGCATTGCCTCGCGGATCGGGCGATAGCCGGTGCAGCGGCAGAGGTTGCCGCAGAGCTGGTCGGCGATGGTGTCGCGGTCGGGCGGGTTTCCGCCATGATAGGCCTCCGCCATCGAGCAGATGAAACCGGGCGTGCAGTAGCCGCATTGGGAGCCGTTGCACTGCACCATGGTTTTCTGAACCGGATGCAGCGTGCCGTCCTTTTCCAAACCTTCCGCGGTGATGATCTGCTTGCCGACGAGCGAGGCGACGAGCGCGAGGCAGCCGTTGATGGCACGGGGTGCGTGGTCCTTTTCCAACAGCAGCAGCGTGCAAGCACCGCAATCGCCCTCGTTGCAGCCGACCTTGGAGCCCGTGCGGCCGGTGGCGCGCAGGTAGCCAAGGATGCTTTCATGGATCGGGACGCCGGAGACATCCACCGGGGTTCCGTTGATGACGATGATGTTAGGGGAGGCGGTGGACATCTTTGTAGTAAAGGTAGCTGGCGGGTTCGTCCCCCATGGCGACGAACCATTGCGGGCAATAGGGTGCCATCCAGATCACATCGCCCGCGGTGACCGGATAGTAGGATTCCTCCAGGCGGTAGATGCCCTGGCCGGAGAGCATGAGCAGGCCGTGCTCCATGATGTGGGTTTCCACGAACGGGAGGGTGGCTCCGGGCTGATAGGTGAAGATGTTGACCGCCATGTCGTAGCGCGGATCGATGGGCAGCAGCGTCTGGAGCAGGGCGCGGGGATTGCCCAGAAAAGGCTCGCCGGGGATTTCCGAGGCCGTGCCATAAACCATCGGCGGTGGGCCGAAGCTTTCCTGGAATTCGAACAGCTTGCGGAAAAGGGTGACGCGCGTTTCATCATTGCCGGTGATGGCGAAGGCGGTGTGCCATGGCAGGAAAATGAATCCGCCAAGTGTGAGCGAGACGGTCTCGTCGGCGAGTTCGATTTCACATTCGCCGGCTTCGACATAGACGACGTGTTCGTGTTCGTCAGCAGGAAAAGGGGCGTTGCCGCCGGCCACATCGAAGGTCACACGGATTTGTGACAGATCCGCGCCCATCGCCGGCGAGATGAGGACGAAGGCGGTCGCATTTTTCCAGCCGGGAAAGCTGGAGGGCACGTGGCCGTCGGGAGCGATCAGGGCGTGGCGCGAGGAAACGATGGTGCGGGTGTGGCCGAAGAGTGACATGGGTTTTTGGGAAGTCGATGGTTGAGAGTTGATGGTTGATAGTGAAGAGGAGAATTTGAAGATGGCTCGATTCCTGATCTCTCCATCAACTATCAACCATCCACTATCAACCTCTTCGAGGCGCGAGGAATCTGCCGCGGGTTTCATTCGTGACTTTCTGGCCGCGGAGGAAGGTGGAGAGGGTGAAAGCGGAAGTCATGCTGATGTAGGGCGAGATGGGGTGGCGGGTGAGGAGTTGGTCGCGGGTGGCGGTGAAGGGCTGGTTTTGAAGGACGATGAAATCCGCGTCGTGGCCCGGAGTGAGCGAGCCTTTTTGCGGGAGGCGGAAGCGGCGGGCGACGTTGGAGGAAAGCTGGGCAATGTAACCGCGATTCCGGCTGAGCAAGAGGGGAAGTGCGTGCTGGATGCCGGCAATGCCGCCCCACATGGCGAAGATGTCGTTGCCTTGCTTGAGATCCGGCGGCGAGGGCGAGTGGTCGGAACCGATGGTGTCGATTTCTCCGCAGAGGAGTTTTTGCCAGAGCGCCTCTACGGTTTCCCGCGAGCGGATGGGCGGGGCGCACTTGGCGGCGGGGCCGATGGCGATGGCCGCTTCGTCGTCCAACAGAAGATAGTGCGGGCAGGTTTCGACGGTGACACGGACGCCGCGCTTCTTGGCTTCGCTGACGAGATCGATGCCTTCGGGGCAGGTGACGTGGACGATGTGCAGCTCGCAGCCGGTTTCGCCCGCCAGATCGATGGCGATGCGGATGGCGGAGAGCTCGGCTTCGATCGGTCGCGAATCGAGCCACGCCCGCATGTCGGTGGCGGCGGGGGGATGGGCTAGCTGGTGCTTTTTGATGACTTCCGGATCCTCCGCGTGGACGCCGACGGGCAGTCCGAGGCGGGCGGCGATTTCCATGCCCTTGCGCAGGGTGGAGGGGTTCGCGTCCTGGAATTCATCGAGGCCGGACGGGCACATGAAGGCTTTGAAACCGATGGCGCCGGCGTCGGCCATGGCTTCCATGTGATCGAGCGAGTCGGGCGTGAGTCCACCCCAGAGCGCGAAATCGAGGCAGGATTTCTCCTCGGCGATGCGGCGCTTTTCCTCGAAGGCGGCGCGGGTGATGACCGGAGGGCTGGAGTTCAGCGGCATGTCGAAAAACGTGGTGCCGCCACCTGCTGCGAGTGCACGCGAGCCGGTGGCGAGGCCCTCCCAATCAGCGCGGCCGGGTTCGTTGAAATGGACGTGGGCGTCAATCCAGCCCGGGAGGATCAACGCGTCGCCGAAGTCGATTTCCTCGCGGGCGGATCCGGAAATGTCGGAGCCGGCGGCGGTGACAACGCCGTCGCGGATCGCAAGCGAGCCGTGGTTGCTGCGGACGATGAGATCGTAGTCGCTCATGGCTTCAGGGATTTGAGAAAATGGGTGAGAACCGCGATGCCGGTGCCGATGTCATCGGGGGAGGCGTGTTCGTCCGGGTGGTGGCTGAGGCCGTCGCGGCAGCGGATGAAGAGCATCGCGATCGGGCAGATCTTCGAAACCGCCACGCCGTCGTGCCCGGCACCGCTGGCGAGGCTGCGGCGGGAGCCGGTGATGGCGGATAGGGATTCGATCAGTTGGTGGGTGAGTTCGGGGTCGCAGGGCGTGGCGTCGTTGTCCTGGACTGGCTGCCAGTGGAATCCGAGGGAGCGTTTTTCCGCGATGTCGGTGAATTTCTGGCGGAGTTCGTCGAGCGCAAGACCGCGGGCGGCATTGTCCGGGTGGCGGAGGTCGACGGTGAAGATGGTGGTCTGCGCGATGGAGTTCGATGCTCCGGGGTGGATCTGGAGTTTTCCCACCGTGATGACGAGCGGCGGCTGTGATTTCGCGAGCGACTCGGCGGCGAGGATGCATTCGGCCGCGCCGGTTAGCGAGTCGCGGCGCAGCGGCATCGGTGTGGTGCCCGCGTGATCGGCGCGGCCGGTGAGCTTGACGGTGAGGCGGGATTGGCCGGCGATGCTTGAAACAACGCAGCAGGCTTCGTGAGCTTCCTCCAAGACACGTCCCTGCTCGATGTGGAGCTCGACGTAGCCCCGGCACTCGCCCTTTGTATAGCGGATGATGGTCGATCCCTCGTCCCAGCCGTGGTCCTCGATCGCGGCGGCGATGGTGATGCCGTCGGCGTCCTTGGTGGAGAGCGTGGCGGAGTCGAGCGGGCCGGTGATGCTGCGGCTGCCGAGATAGGTGGTCTGGAAACGGGTGCCTTCTTCGTCGGAGAAGGCGAGCAAATGCACGGGGAACGGGAGGACGGTGTTTTCCTGTTGGAGGGCTTCGAGTGCGGCGAGGGCGGCGATGACGCCGAGCGGGCCGTCGTATTTTCCGGCGTCGATGACGGTGTCGATGTGCGATCCTAACAATAGCGGCTTCGCCTTCGGATCAGAGCCGGCGAGGATGCCGCGAACGGTGCCGTCGGCGGCGTGGGAGGTTTCCATGCCGAGCTCTTTCATCCACTCCAGCACGAGCTCCGACGCCCTGCGGTTGGCAGGTGATAGAAAGGTGCGGACGAGGTGGTCCGGCGAGTCGGACACGAGGCCGAGTTGGTCGAGACGGGAGAGGGCTTTTTGGAGAGATGAGGGCATTTTCAGTCGGGTTTCAGCTTCCGC
Source organism: Luteolibacter sp. (assembly GCA_039915545.1). GTDB lineage: Bacteria > Verrucomicrobiota > Verrucomicrobiia > Verrucomicrobiales > Akkermansiaceae > Luteolibacter. The sequence continues at coordinate 3,329 of JBDSNC010000071.1, read as the reverse complement.
GATAGGTCGAGTAGGCGAAGGGCGAGCAGGCGAGGGGAACATGGTAGCTCCGGCCATCCTCGATCAGGAAACGGACGGGAATTTCATTGAGAAACGGCGAGACGACGCCTTGGGCTCGGAAGTAGTCGCCCATGGAAAACACGATCTCATATTCGCCGGGAAGAGGATTCACCGTCAGCGGGTTGTCGCAGCGGCCATCGTGATTCGTGGTGGTTTCCTTGATCAGCGCGCCGCCCTGATAAAGCCGGATGCGGACGCCTTGGGCCGGATTCCCGGATGCGGTGTCGAGGACGTGCGTGGTGAGTTTTCCCATCGGCTCCAGATGAGCAGATGGCGGGCCGGGTTGCAAGGTTCGTGCGGTGGAGGGGTTGTTTTGAAAAAGACGAATAAACATTCCCGTCGGCCGGCTTTTCATGCAAAAGGGGGCTTCACCCTTCCCATTTTCCGAAACTCCCGCAATGCCCCCTCCGAACAAAGGCTACAAGACCATCAACCACCGCGACGTCCAATACCGCTGGATCATGCAGAACCGCCGGGGTGTGAACGAACTGGTGATCGAAGCCAGCGCGCCGGTGAACGGGCAGAACCTGATCGCGGAGCTGCCGAGGATCGTCAGCTACGACATGGTCACTGCGGCGATTGATTTCGGGAATGCAAACGGCTGGAAACCGAACGATTCCGGCACTCCGTTCCGCTGCAAGTGGGACCGGAAGGCATTTCAGCTCACACCACCCTGAGCCGCGCGGAGGCGGTTCAACTCCTCGCCCTGTGTGGCGGCGATCGCTTCCAGCTCGCCGATGCGGATCTGTGAAGCCGAGCCCTTTTGTCCATGCATGGCGAAGCCGATGAAGAATAGCAGCGAGCCGAGACCGGAGAGAGAGGAAAGGGCGACCAGTCCCACCATGGAGCTGGAAAATCCCGAGCCTGATATCGAGGAAAAACTTCCCAACATCATGTTGACGGAAAAGACGATGGTGCCAACCGCTCCGAGTGAATTGCAACAGATCCCCGCCAGCATGCATTTCCACGCAGGACTCCTGTCCCGTTTTCCCAATCCCAGGATTCCGATCCATTGGGCGATCAGGATGGGAATAGTGACCAGAAATCCGATTCCGAGAAAGCTGCTTGTCATGATGATCCCTTGCTAACGACGCGGGTATTCCGTGTCAATCCCGTTGGCACAGGAAACTCGGCGCGGCCGCAAGCGTGGACGGTATGACCGAAGCGGAATTGCGGGCAATTTGCAATTATAAGGAGAGGTGCGGCTCCTGATTGATAGATTTTTCCTTGTTGCCGCTTGCTGGGAAGGGTCGGGTGCGGTAACGAAAGCCCGTGACCGCCCTCAAAACGATCATCCTGCTCTCGCTATCGAATGTCTTCATGACCTTCGCCTGGTATGCGCACCTTAAGGATCTGAAGGACAAGACCTGGTTCATCGCCGCGCTGATTTCGTGGGGCATCGCCTTTTTCGAATACATGCTGCAGGTCCCGGCGAACCGCATCGGCTCCACGGCGTTCACACTGCCGCAGCTCAAGATCATGCAGGAGGTGATCACTCTATCTGTTTTCTTGCCCTTCGCCGTGTTCTTCATGAAGGAAAAGGTTTCGTGGAACTACGCCGGTGCGGCGGTTTGTCTGGCGGGGGCGGTGTTTTTCATTTTCAGAAAATAGCCGGACTGTGGTAGAAGGCAGCGCATGGTAATCGCCTTTCACAAGCCGTACGGAGTTCTCTGCCAGTTCACGCAGGACCAGCCGGGACAGCGGACTTTCTCGGAATTCGGATTTCCTGCGGGAGTCTATCCGGTCGGCCGGCTCGACATGGATTCCGAAGGCCTGATCCTGCTGAGCGACGAACCCGGATTCAACAACCGGCTGCTCGATCCGAAGACGGCGCACCCGCGGACCTATCTGGTGCAGGTCGAGGGGATTCCCACTCCCGAGGCCGTGAGTGGTCTGGAGAAAGGCGGGCTGGTCATTCAGGGCCATCGCACGCTGCCGTGCCGGGCGCGGCTGTTGGAGATCGAGCCGGAGGTGCTGCCACGCGATCCGCCGGTTCGTTTCCGCCAGTCGATCCCGACTTCATGGCTGGAAATGCAGCTCACGGAAGGGAAAAACCGCCAGGTGAGACGGATGACCGCCGCTGTCGGATTTCCAACGCTGCGGCTGATCCGGCGGGCGATCGGAAAACTCGATGGCACTGCGATCAACCGTGGCGAGTGGCGCGAACTGACGCCCGGTGAGATCAAGCGGATCTGGGAGCGATAGGCGGCGGGGAAGTCCCTTACCCACTGCCCCGACTACCGGGGGGGCAATCGGGGCAGCTACACACACTATGCTGGGGGGAGCCCCACGGTCCGAGGCCTCAGAGCAACGGAAGGGGGCGGGAAAAGCGATGGGCACATAAAATCACGAAAACCGGACATAAACAACCCACGCGATCGCGGTATTTTCTCACAAACGCGCGTGAACCGTTGGTTTTTTCCTGCCTAACGAAATTTCGCCGCTCAGTGCTTCGGTTTCTCGATCTGCTTCTGATACTCGGTGAAAACCGACCGCAGATCGGTGGCGGCGGCGGGAGTGCCGAACTTCTGCAGGCGCTCCAAAGCCGTCTTGTTCAGAAACTCGCGGCCGCGGGAGGCGAAGAGATCGATCTCGATCAGGATCCGCAATCCGTCCGGCGTGCGGACGACCGGGTAGAGCGGATAGGTGGTTTTCCCGCCTTGTGAGATTTCCACTCCCACTCCGGTCCAGGCGTCGCCTTGATAGATTCCGGAAATTTCAGCCGAGGTGTTGGCGCGCCGGGCGCTGATGACTTCGTGGCCGACGTTTCGGAGCAGGGCTGCGCCGCCATTCGGATCGCTGAGCCGGGCGGTGAGGAGGAGGGCTGCCTTCACGTCGCCGGTGCGGGTGGCCTGGAACCAGGCTTCCACCACCTTGCGGGCCTCGTCCTGAGTCGGCGCGGGATTTCCAGGCATGTCCTTGAGCTCGGCGCTGTCGGCAAGCAGGCTTTGCTGCCAGCCACCGGACCAACGCCTGATGTCCGGGGCGATGCGGTCCTTGAGTTTCTCGCGGGTGGAGGCGTCCGGATCCGGGGTCCACAGCCAGCCGTTGGCGGATTTTTCGAAATAGAGGGCCTTGAGATCGGTCTTGTCCGGATCGCGGGCGGAGAAAAATTGATAGAGTGCGACCGCAGAGCCGTCGTTTTCCTGGAAGGCGAGGGGCATGGCGTATTCGACGACGGCGGGGTCGTGCAAGGTCCACCAGACCTGTGCCACCTGGGTGCAGGCCTTGCGGGCGGCTGTCGGTTCGTCATCGATCCGGGCGAGCTT
>JBDSNC010000049.1:0-5089 GCA_039915545.1 Luteolibacter sp. | reverse complement strand
ATCGCCAGCAACGTCATCGCCGCCACGGCGGGCACCCTGCACAGCCTTTTCCTGAAAACCGACGGCACGCTCTGGGCAATGGGCGACAATGCCTATGGCCAGCTGGGCGAAGGAACCAACGCAGATCGACTGACTCCGGTTCAGATCGCCTCGCAAGTCGTGGCCGCCGCCGCCGGCCAGTATTTCAGCGTTTTCCTCAAAACCGACGGCACCCTCTGGACCGCCGGAGACAACACGAACGGCCAACTCGGTGACGGGACCACCATCAGGCGCTATGCTCCGGTCCAGGTCGCCAGCGGCGTCACCCGGATCGCCGCCGGACTTCAGCATGGGCATTTCATCAAATCCGACGGCAGCCTTTGGTCGATGGGTAACAACGGCAGCGGCCGGCTCGGTGACACAACCACCACCAGCCGCTACCTCCCGGTCCAAGTGGCCACCAACGTCGCCTCGGTATCGGGGGGAAGCAGCCACAGCCTGTTCGTAAAAACCGACGGCACGCTCCTCGCGATGGGCCTCAACAGCTCCTATCAACTCGGCGACGGTACCACTACCAGCCGTTCCACGCCAATCCAAGCCGCCATCCACGTCTCAGCCGCATCGGCCGGTGGCTCCCACAGCCTCTGGCTCACCTCGGACTCCGGCACCGCAGTCACCGCCATCGCCAGCCATCCATCGTCCGGATTCGTCGCCCCCGGAGGCACCGCCCAGCTTTCCGTCGCCGCCGTCGGTGGCGCACCGATTTCCTACCAATGGTATGCCGGCCTCACTGGCGATGTCACCCAGCCCATCGGCGGGGCGACTTCTTCCGCTTTCACCACGCCACCACTGGCTGCCAGCGCGAATTACTGGGTGAGAACCACCGGAAGCTCAGGCAGTGCGGACAGCCGTGCAGCGCGGATCGCGGTGATCAGCCCTCCATCCATCGTCACCCAGCCAGCCGTTGTCGGAAATCTCCCTGGCCGCGGAGTTCGACTCACCGTGGCGGGATCGGCGGAAATATTTTCCTATCAATGGTTCACCGGCTCCCCGGGCGATGTTTCCCATCCGGTTGCCGGTGCCACGACTGCCGCCATCCTGACGCTGCCGGTGAAATCCACCACCTCGTTCTGGGTCCGCCTGACGAATCCCGCAGGCAGTGCCGACAGCGCGGCCGTGATCGCCTCACCAGCACCCGCCGCCGGCCGCTACCTCAAAGCAGCGGGAGCCACCTTCGGCAGCTCCCTCTATCAGCTCGCCGGTGCGGTCTCGGCAGCGGTCACAGGACCCAGCCATTCCCTTTTCGTGAAAACCAGCGGCACCCTGTGGGCCGTAGGATCCAACAGTTCAGGTCAGTTAGGCGACGGAACCTACAACAATGCGTCTTCACCGGTGAAGATTTCCGACAACGTCGCTACCGCCGCCGCCGGGACGAACCACAGTCTGTTTGTCAAAACCGACGGCACACTCTGGGCCATGGGCGGCAACAGCTCCGGCCAACTCGGCGATGGCACCATCACCACCAAGCTGACGCCGGTGCTTGTCGCCAGCAACGTAGCCTCCGCCACTGCCGGTGACAGCTTCAGCCTGTTCGTGAAAACCGACGGTACCCTGTGGGCGATGGGGTCCAACGCCTCGGGAAAACTCGGGGACGGCACCACGACTTCCCGCACCCTCCCTGTCCAAATCGCCACCGACGTCGTGATGGCCGCCGCCGGAGGCAGCCACGGACTTTTCGTCAAGACGGACGGCTCGCTCTGGGGCATGGGATCCAATTCAAGCTACGGCCAGCTCGGTGCCGGTTCATCGGTCTACTCGGTCAAGTCCCCTGTCAAAATGGCGGATGGCGTGGTATCCATCGCCGCCGGGCAGTATCACAGCCTTTTCGTGACCTCAGATGGAACCCTGTGGTCGGTGGGTAAAAACGACTACGGCCAGCTCGGCTATGGGTCAGTCGACAGTCAGTGGAACTCCAGCAGTTTTTTCAAATCCCTTCTAGCGAATCCTCCCCTGCCACACCCTGTTGCCGCCGGAGTCACCGCAGCAGCGGCGGGAGCAAACCACAGCCTCTGGACGAAAACCGATGGCAGCCTCTGGTCCTCCGGCTACAACAACCGGGGACAACTCTGCGCCAATTCTTCCAGCTCCACGCTCAAGCCACCCGCCATGGCCCAGTCCCTGGTCGCCCTCGCCGCCGCAGATGGCGATAACAGCGTGATCCTCACCACCAGTTCCGCGCTCGAACCACCCGCCATCGTCACCCATCCGGCCTCCACGATTGTACCGTCCGGATCCGCGGCAACGTTCACGGTGACCGCCACCGGCGGCGGGACGCTTTCCTATCAATGGTATTCCGGAAAAACAGGAGACACGTCCTCCTCCATCTCCGGCGCGACCTCCGCCACCTACCTTTCCCCACCGCTGACTGCGGCGAAGGACGTCTGGGTGAGGATCTCCAACACCGCCGCCTATGCGGAAAGCCGCACCGCCACTGCCGTGATCGGAACGGCCAGCACTGCCTATCAGAATTGGGCGGCCGGCCAGGGCCTCGAAGGAGTGGACCTCTCACCCACCGCTGATCCGGACGGCGACTTCCGCAACAATCTGTTGGAATATGCCACCGGTTCCACGTCCGGCACCTCCGACGCGCCGCCGCCTGCGACAGCGATTTTAAACACCGCCGCCAACCGAGCCGAATTCCGACTGCAACTCCGCGCTGATCCCGGGCTTCTGCTGACCTGTCTGCTCACACCTGACATGATTTCGTGGGAGCCCGTGGACCTGTATTTCTCCGGCGGCATTTGGACGACCAGTAGTCCGACCTTGCAAGTGATCGCAACCACTCCCGGCGACGGAAATCTTTGGAATCTCACGCTGTCCCATCCGGGAACACCGGATCGGTTATTTCTGAAAACGGCGGCGAGTATGATTTCTGGAAACTAGAGCACCGTCAGGCACAACACTCTCCATGACCTATTTTCAAAACCATGAAATCCCCGGTCGGTCTGCTGACACTCGCCTCCAGAGTGTGCGGACCGGCTTAATTCGTTAGAAAAACCGGAACCACGAATTGACGCGAATTGACGCAAATGGAAGATGAATCCAATGACGGATTTGAATCAAAGCCCCGCTCCGGACGCGTTTCACCTGCCGCCGGACCAACCCCGGGTCCGGGTGGTCGGCAGTTTCCACGAACTGCTCGCCACGCCCTTCGCCGATGGCGTGAATGCTCTCTGCTGGCCCCGCGTGCTGCCGGGCGATTTCGCCGAAGTGGTGAGACTCCTCGGACCGGGCGATGGCATTGTCCCGCTTGATGAGGAATTGCTCCGCAGCCTGCCGCTCAGCGAGGCCGGACGGGTGGCCGCCGGGGTGATGCTGGAAGACCAGCGCCTGCTACGCGCGCAGGACCTCGAACCGGAGATCAACTGTATCCATCACTACGACCGCGACGAAACCGCCGGCCCGATCGCCACCGATGTCTTCTCCTTCCACGTCGACAGCGCCACGGAGGAAACCGACACCTGGCTCTGCACCTATCACGGCTTCCCCAGCGAAGGCGTGGCCAACGAGGAAGTCCGGCGGCGCGTGGACATTCCTGAAATCCGCGTCGAACTGCTCCGCCTCCATGGCGGCCCCGATGACGAAGCCTTCCGCGAATTCCTCTCAGAAAACTGTTACGACCTGCACTACGCCGCTCTCCCCGAAGCCCGGCCGTATTCCTTCGGCATCGGAAACCTCTGGCGCATCGCCACCGACTGGCCCGGCAGCCCGGTTCCTCCCTGCATCCACCGCGCGCCGGAAACAGAGGCCGGTGATCCGGTGAGGTTGTTGCTGATTAGTTGAGCGGTGTTTTGTCTCGGGGTCGTTTGCAAGTTGCAAGTAGAAGCGAAATCAGCAGCAAGCCAAACAGCACACCGAGCAACCAGCGCATTGCAGACGCCTGTGATACTGCGCTTGATTCGATGGATGAGATTCTGCTGTTCAAGTTTTTGAGCAGTCCGGAAAGGCGATTGATTGCACGCTGCCTGTCATTTCCAACGAGTTCTCGGTCGAACCGCTGAACAAATTCCTCGACTTGGTTAGACGCCGTATCTCGCTCTGCCTCGGAGGTTGGCTGGATACCCAAAAATGTGCCACCGAAGCCGAGCCCAGTAATAACCAAGGCAACAAGAAGTATCAATATCAGCTTGCTTGGCATCCGAAATTTGTAGGCAACGTCCATAGCGCTGGAACTGCTAGAAGCGAGAGCCAACGTGGAAACGGGGGTAAAAGTTGAAATCAGGGCGGATCATCGATAACAGGGGGCTTAGTAGCGGTTGCTCCAGTCGCAGCTTCTTCTGCCTCTTTTTGTTTTCGTTGCGCTTCGAGTTGTTCGAGTTCATCCAAAGTCACCTCTTCCATTCCTGCGTCAAGAAGCGGTAGAAGATGTATCTCATTTTCTTGGTACAACAGCGTATTGGCCCTGGCTAGACGCTATCCGATTCGGGTTAGCCTTGGCAAGGAACGAGGGAGAGGAAAATTGCTGCGCTGGAGGTGAGCGGGTTGCTGCTTTGGCTCGGGGTCTTGGATTTTTTGGATGGAGTGGAAATCTTGGGGCTTGGAGCTATCAGCTATAGCGCGGTTTGGCGATGGATAAAAACAGGAAGGGCGATTTGCCTCCGGCCGTGTCCGTTGCGCTGCCATTCCGAATCGCCCCAGACCATGAGGTGACAATGCGGAGCGGCTGGTCTCGGTTCATTGGCATTTCATGGGCGGCGGCGAATCGGAGATTTCCGTTCCTTGGTTTTTGGATGCCCGGAATGGTCGGGAAAGCCATCCAAGGAGGGCGGAATTCCCCTCATCACTCCGCGCGGGGGGAAATTCGGCGAAAATTTCGCAAATCGCTGGTTTTCAGCGGATCGTGTTTTCAAAAAGACTCGCCTACCCCCACCTCGGAAGTGGGGGCACCCACTTCGGAAGCCCCCCTCCCCACTTCGGAACTGCGGCACGAGCAGAGGAAAGGCTGAAAAAGGGTGAAGGAGGCTGAAAACGCCTGAACCCATAAGGGTTTGATGGCAAAAAAAGGCCCCTTTCCGGAGAGGTTCCAGAAAAGGGCCGGGGTGATGCGGTG
>JBDSNC010000037.1:0-3923 GCA_039915545.1 Luteolibacter sp. | reverse complement strand
AACTCCGGCCACACTGTCGCGAAAGTGGAGAACGTCTCCAAAGCCTACGGCCCGCTGCAGATTTTCAACGGCTTTGATTTCGAAATCAACAAGGGCGAGAAGTTCGCCATCGTCGGCCCTAACGGCGCGGGCAAATCCACCTTCTGCCGCCTCATCACCGGCCAGGAGGAACCGGACGCCGGCGAGCACACCTTCGGCCACAAGGTCGCCACCTCGTTCTTCTCCCAGAATCACGCCGACGAACTCGATCCGACTCTCACCGTTCTCGAAACCGTCGAAGCCGCCGCTTCCCGCGAGGCGATGCCGCACGCGCGGAATCTGTTAGGCTGCTTCCTCTTCCGTGGCGACGACGTGTTCAAAAAAATCGGCGTTCTATCCGGTGGCGAGCGTTCGCGTGTCGCGCTGGTCTGCATGCTGCTGCGCCCGGCGAATTTCCTCATACTCGACGAACCGACGAACCACCTCGACATGCAGTCGCAGGACGTGCTCCAGCGCGCGCTCATCGACTATCCGGGCAGCGTCATGATCGTTTCCCACAACCGGAACTTCCTCGACGCACTCGTCACCAAGACCCTCGAATTCCGCCCCGGGGAGCAGCCGGTGCTCTACGCCGGCAACATCACCTACTACCTGGAAAAATCCGCGGAGGACGATGCTGCGAAAAAAGGCGCGCCCAAGCTGGCGACACTCGGTGCCGCAGCGCCTGCCGCTAACAACTCGTCCCGCCAGTCCATTCCCGGAGTGAACCGCAAGGAGCAGCGCCGTATCGAGGCCGAGCAGCGCGAGATCAAATCCAAGGTGCTCAAGCCGCTCGAAACCGAGTTCGCCGCGCTGGAAATCAAGATCGCCGAGCTCGAGGCCGCGCAATCCACGCTCACCCAACAGCTTTCCAGCGACGAGGTGACCAACAATCCCGGAAAGCTCCGCGAAGTGACCAACGCCGTGGACAAGCTGGCGAAATCGCTTGAAACGAGCTACTCGCGCTGGGGTGCGCTGTCCGAAGAAATCGAGCGGATCCGCGTGAAGCTCGGCATCGAATCCTGAGAGGAAAGGCAGTCCCTATCCAAGAGTGCCGTGAGGTGGATCGCCATGTCCGGCCGCGTTCCGGCCCATGGGAATACTGAATCGATTTCTTCCGGCGTGGCCATTTCTTGCAACGCTTCCAGCGTTTTCAAAACGGCGACCAGCACCTTCGGAAAAAGCTCCGCATCGCGACCGAGGCAGAAATCCATCACCTGCGGCGGCCGTCCCGCCAGGCCCATCCGCAACCGCATGCCGTGGCTGTAAGGGCTGAGCCCGAGTTCCCAGCGTCCGCCCTCGCTCAGCAGGCGTAAGGAGCGGAAGTGGTTGTTAGGATCGGCGTGTTTGAATGTCATTTCCCTTCCGGAAATTCCTATTCTTCCCGGTTCGTTGCGGGAAGCATGAAAAGACCCTGCATTCGGCGGCAGTTGCAGCGTGCAAACTTCTCCCAATCTAACGAGCTGGGTCAACGGCTCCGCCACCGTGGTCGGCAAAAGGTTGCGCCTGACTGAACGTGGGCGGGGTTATTCACCCTTGCGGTCCGCGTGACCCCACCAACTGTTCTTCCGCTTTCCGTCGTAGTGTTCCTCGAAGGCGCGCACCGCATCCTCCATCGTGCCTTCCGGCGGAGCCCACTGGGTGATGTCCGGGAAGTCGATGGCGGCGTTCCGGTTCTTTGTTTCATCGACGAACTGGATCGGACACCAGAACGACTCGATGTTGCGCAGCATCTCGCTGCCGAGCGCCCACAGGCCGGTCATCCAATCGCAATACCAACACCACAGGAGATCGTAGCCGATCAGCCCGTCGTATTTGTGGCGCGAGAGACTGACCCACTCGCCGTGGCGGTAGGTCGGCAGCTTTCCGAGTCCCGCGATGAGTGGATAGATGAAAATCTGCACCAGCCGGATGCCAACAAAACACGGAACCGCCGGCGTCTGCACCAGCAGGCAGAGCTGGTTGCGGATTGGACCTAACACCGCTGCCTGGGCGTCGGTAAGGGTCCTGCCTTTTTTCCCACGGATCGCGCGGTGGACCAGGCAGAAGCAATGCAGCGCGAGGATCTGGGCGATGGCGGCGGCGAGGATTCCCAGCCAGCCGTCCATCAGCCAGCCGGCGACCCATGGCATCCACGTGAACAGGCTGATGAAGCAGTCCAACAGCGGTGCGCGCGCGATTTTTTCCGAAACGGCGAACGCGAGGCGCGTGAAAACCGCGGCGGCCACCATGCCTCCGAACACGCTGACGATGGCTTGGGCAAATGCTTCCATGGAAATGGTCGGGAGTCAGCGCTTCTTCCTGAGCCGCTTGCCGGTCAGGCGGGTGGCGATGAGATTCGGGCAGCGGCCTTTCAACCGGAGCTGCTCGCAGTTCGCCTCGATCTTGATCGTCTGGCGCACCGGTTTGAAACCGAGCCTGCGCGTGACACAGTCGTTCAGCAGATCGAGGTGGGAGTCCTCAAACTCCACCACGCGGCCGCAGTCGATGCAGACCAGATGGTTGTGCGAGGGTTTTTCGAGGAAGTTCGGATCGTAGGTGGTCTGGTTTTCCCCGAGGTCGATCTCGCGCAGCAGATCCGCCTCCACCAGCAGGCTCAGCGTCCGGTAAACCGTGGCACGCGAGGTTTCCGAATCAAGTTTCCGCGCGCGCTCGAAAAGCTCGTCCGCAGTGAAATGCTCGTCCTTGGAGAACGCCGCTTTCACGATCGTCTCACGCTGCCCCGTGCGCCGCAGGCCCTTGCGGCGGATGAATTCATCGAGTCGTTCCTGGATGCTGGCGTCCACGAGGCGTTTCTAACCCGGACACTCCTTCACGGGAAGAGGAAACGAAGAGGATTTGCGCCATCAGATTTCAACTTGCCTCAACGCAATGTCGCGCCAAGTTTGGCGAGTGAGGGAAACACCTCATCAACCACCAACCACCACACGACCATGGGCTTCTTATCCTGGATTCTGCTCGGCTTCATCGCCGGCGCTCTTGCCAAATTCATCATGCCCGGCAAGGACCCGGGCGGTTGCCTGATCACGACCATCATCGGCGTGGTCGGCGCGGTGGTGGGCGGCTACCTGGCCACCATGGCGGGCTACGGGAAAATCGAATCCTTCGACCTCGGCGGGATATTCCTGGCGACGCTCGGCGCGATTGTTCTGCTGGTCGTTTACCGGATTGTCAGGAAATAGCGCGGAAACACGGGAATCGACAGCCGCCCGTCCTGCGCTAGATTTCCGGCGGATGACTTTGAAGGAACTTGGATGGAACGACGATTTGGAAAAAGCCTCCGCGGCCTTCGCGGGAAAAGGCTGGATCCCCGCGCGGCTGATCCGCGAGACGGTGATCAACTACGGCGCCTTCATTAAAGGCGGTGATGAAATCGACGTCGTTCTCTGTGGCCGCGTCTGGCACGAAGCCGCCTGCGATGCGGATCTGCCCGCAGTCGGCGACTGGGTGATGATCGAGCTGGGCGATGAAAACCAACCGTCCGTCATCCGCGCGATGCTGCCGCGGCGCACGTGTTTTTCCCGAAAAATGCCGGGCAACAGCAGCCAGGCACAGGTTATCGGCGCGAACATCGACATCGTCGCCGTGGTCACCGATGCGGGCCCGGATTTCAATATCCGCCGCATGGAGCGCTACTTCATGCTCATCGGCCGCAGCGGTGCGAAGGCGGTGGTACTGGTGAATAAGTCCGACCTCTGGCCCATCGAGCAAAGCAACGCTGCCGCTGCGGAAATCGCCGCGCTGTGGGACGGAGCCAGCGTCCACGTCACCAGCGCGGTGAGTGGCCAAGGCCTTAAGGTACTCAAGAAATACATCAAGAAAGGCGTCACGATGTGCATCGTCGGCTCCAGCGGAGTTGGCAAATCGACGCTCGTGAACCAGCTCTACGGCGAGGACTGGCAGTG
>JBDSNC010000293.1:0-8303 GCA_039915545.1 Luteolibacter sp. | reverse complement strand
CATGGCCCCAACCTGCCACTTTCACCGCTACCGGCATTCCGGCGAGGTATTTGAGCGGCATGGCGACGCCCATGAGCAGTAAAAACGACACACCTTCGATCATGCCCACCAGCCGCACACGGCCGATTTCTGTTTTCCAATTTGGCATGTCACAAGGGAAGATTTCGCATTCAAACTGACAACCACAAAAAAGCCAATGGCCCCTGCTTGAAGGACCATTGGCGGTTGATTGAGAGTGTCGTGAAACCGGATCAGTTCACAGCTACGGCGGACGAACCTGTCTCACCGGTGCGGATGCGGATCGCTTCCTCGACGGTCGAGATGAAAACCTTGCCGTCACCAATCTTGCCGGTGTTCGCGCTCTTCACGATCGCCGCAGCAACGCCGTCCGCTTGGGCGTCATCGACGACGATTTCGATTTTCACTTTGGGGAGAAAGTCCACGGTGTATTCCGAACCGCGATAGATTTCAGTATGGCCCTTCTGACGACCGAAGCCCTTGACCTCGGTGACTGTCATGCCCTGCACACCCACCTCGGCGAGGGCCTCCTTTACTTCTTCAAGCTTAAATGGTTTGATGATCGCTTCGATTTTTTTCATAGTTCGGCGGATTGGTGATTTCGGTAGAGCAATGAGCGTGCCAAGTCGTGCGCACTCTTAATTATTTTCTGCCGCAATACTAGGCACTTATGGCGATGCTGACTAGGGCAAAAGCTGCTAAATCGACAATTTTCACCTCCCCCTCCAAGCCACCCAACCGAGGTCCGAAAATGGCGGTTTTGAATCGAAAAAGCACCCGTCCACGACGTGGAGAGGTGCTCGGAATTTCGCGATTCGGAAAAACTCATGCCTTCTGCTTGAGCAGATCGCGGATCTCGACCAGCAGCTTCTCTTCCGCCGTCGGCTCGGCTGGCGCGGCGGGTGCGGCGGCCTCCTCCCTGATCGCGATCGCCTTAGCCCTGTTGATCGCCTTGACGACCAGGAACATCACGAAGGCGACGATGACAAAGTTGATGCCGATGGTGATGAAGTCCCCGTAGGCGATCACAGCGCCCTGCTTCTTGGCATCGGCAAGGTTGGTGGCGGTTACCTTTTCGGAAAGGCCGATGAACTTGTTCGTGTAATCCATCCCGCCGGAAATCCGGCCGATCACCGGCATGATCAGGTCCTCGATGAAGGCGGTGGAGAGCTTGGTGAAAGCAGCGCCCATCACGAAGGCCACGGCCAGGTCGATGAGGTTGCCCTTGAGTGCGAATTCTTTGAATTCTTTGAACATGTTGGAGGGGATTGGTCTGCTAAATGCATGCGCCGATCGAGCCCGTCCGCCAAGCAGTTTTTTTGCTGCCGGAAAACTTGGACCTTGGCAGCCCTTCCCTTTGCACTGATTCTCAACCCAATGGCCATTCAGAATTTCAAAGCCCTTAGCCGTCTCATCGACGAGGTCGGCCCGGTCGATCAAACCGGGGTCGAAGAGCGAGTCGCGAAATACGCCACCCGCAGCATCAAGAAAAACGCCAAAGTCTTCGGCTTGAAGCTGGCCACCACGATGGTCGATCTGACCACCCTTGAAGGCAAGGACACGCGCGGCAAAGTCGCGTCGCTCTGCCAGAAGGCCCTGCATCCCCACGATGACACCGACATCCCGCCCACCGCCGCCGTCTGCGTCTATCCGGCGATGGTGAAACACGCCGCAAAATGGGTGAAGGGCACTTCTGTCAAAATCGCCTCCGTCGCCACCGCATTCCCATCCGGCCAGGCCCCGCTCAAGACCCGCCTCGCTGAAGTCCGTGCCGCAGTGGCTGACGGAGCCGACGAGATCGACATGGTGATCAACCGCGGCGCTTTTCTCGCCGGGGAGTTGCAACTTGTTCAGGATGAAATCGCCGCCGTCCTCGAAGCCTGCGGCGAGAGCACCCTCAAGGTGATCCTGGAAACCAGCGAACTCGAAACCTACGACAACATCCGTGCGGCGTCCTTCCTCGCCATGCGCGTCCTCCGGCCAGGCGATTTCATCAAAACTTCCACCGGTAAAACGAATCTCAATGCCACACTCGGCAACAACCAGGTGATGCTGGAAGCCATCCGCGATTTCTATTTCGAGACCGGCATCGAAATCGCCATGAAACCCGCCGGCGGCATCCGCACCGCGAAACAGGCGCTGCATTTCCTCGTCGCCGTGAAGGAAACCCTCGGCGACCGCTGGCTCACCAACAGTCGTTACCGCTTCGGGGCCTCTGCCCTGCTGAACGACCTCGTCCGCCAGCTTGTGAAGGAAAAAACCGGAGCCTACCAAGCTCCCTACACCTTCAGCGAATCCTCTTCAGCCTATTGAAATAGGTCCTATATGACCTATACGACTTATCTGTCCTATGCCTGCTAAAAAAACTCTCCGCCCCCCTGCCCGCGAGCTCCTTTTCGGCGATCTGTGGGAATACGATCCTGCGCCGGAAACCGCGAAAGCCTGCATCGACGAGCGCTACGGCCTTTTCATCAACGGCAAATTCGTCGCGCCGAAGACCAAAAAATACTTCGACTCCATCAGCCCGCGCAACGAGGAAAAGCTTTCGGAAATTGCGCTCGCCGGAGCCGCCGATGTCGATGCTGCTTATCAGGCAGCCGCCACCGCGTTCAAGTCGTGGAGTAAACTCCCCGGCACCGAACGTGCGAAATACCTATTCCGCATCGCCCGGCTTTTGCAGGACCGCGCCCGCGAATTCGCCGTGGCCGAAACCCTCGATGGCGGCAAGCCGATCAAGGAATCCCGCGACTTCGACGTTCCGATGGCTGCCGCGCATTTCTTCTATCACGCCGGCTGGGCGGACAAGCTCGACCACGTCACCCCGGGCCGCACGCTGGCACCGTTAGGCGTCATCGGTCAGGTCATTCCGTGGAATTTCCCGCTGCTCATGCTCGCGTGGAAAATCGCCCCGGCCCTCGCCACCGGGAACACCGTCGTCCTCAAGCCAGCGGAAACCACTTCGATCACGGCACTCAAGTTCGCCTCCATTTTGCAAGACGCAGGCCTGCCTCCCGGGGTCGTCAATTTCGTCACCGGCGCGGGTGAAACCGGATCCGCCGTCGTCAATCATCCGCTCTCCGCAAAAATCGCCTTCACCGGTTCCACCAACGTCGGCAAAGCGATCCAGCGGACCCTCGCCGGAACCGGCAAACGCCTCACCCTCGAACTCGGTGGCAAGGCGGCGAACATTGTTTTCGACGACGCTCCCATCGACCAGGCTGTCGAAGGCATCATCAACGGCATCTTCTTCAACCAAGGCCACGTCTGCTGCGCCGGATCGCGTTTGTTAGTCCAGGAGTCCATCGCCGAAACCGTTCTGGCAAAACTCAAGATCCGCCTGAAAACCATCCGCACCGGCGACCCTCTCGACAAGAACACCGACATCGGCGCGATCAACTCCAAAGCCCAACTCAGCCGCATCACCGACCTTGTCGCCGCCGGAGTTTCCGAAGGCGCTGAAATGTATCAATCCGCCTGCACGCTGCCGAAAAAAGGCTTCTATTTCCCGCCCACGCTTTTCTCAAACGTCTCACAAAGCCACCGCATCGCCCGCGAGGAGATTTTCGGCCCCGTGCTTTCCATTCTCACCTTCCGCACGCCGGAGGAGGCCATCGAAAAAGCCAACAACACCCACTATGGCCTCAGCGCCGGCGTCTGGACCGACAAGGGCTCGCGCATCCTGAAAATGTCCACCGAACTCAAGGCCGGCGTCGTCTGGGCGAACACCTTCAACAAATTCGATCCCACCTCCCCCTTCGGCGGTTACAAGGAATCCGGATTCGGCCGCGAAGGCGGCAAACAAGGCCTGCTGGACTACGCGCAACTCGTCTAACTTTAAAATCAAATGTCCCGTCTTCCCATTACCAAAACCCCGAAATGCTACGTCGGTGGCGCTTTCATCCGTTCCGAGAGCGGCCGCGTCGCTCCGTTGAACGACTCGACCGGCGCGTTTTTCGCCAACATCCCGCTCTGCACCCGGAAGGACCTGCGAAACGCCGTGGAAGCCGCCGCCAAGGCAGGCCCCGGCTGGGCCGCGCGCAATGCCTACAACCGCGGACAGATTCTCTATCGCCTCGCGGAAATGTTGGAGGCACGCGCTGCGGAAATGTCGGACGCTATTTCCATCACCGGCCTATCCAAAAAGGACGCCGACCGCGAGGTCGCCGCCAGCATCGAGCGCATCGTCCACTACGCCGGCTGGACGGACAAATACCAGGCTCTGCTCGGCAGCGTGAATCCCGTCGCATCATCGCATTTCAACTTCACCGTCACCGAGCCGATGGGTATCATCGGCATCGTCGCCCCGGACGAGGCACCCTTGTTAGGATTACTTTCCCTCGTCATGCCCGCCATCACCAGCGGCAATACGGTCGTCGCCCTCGCCTCCACCACCCAACCCTATCCGTCCATCCTGCTCGGTGAAATGCTCGCCACCAGCGACCTCCCCGGTGGAGTCGTCAACCTCCTCACCGGCCAGCGCGGCGAACTCATCCCCACCTTCGCCACCCACGCCCACCTCCGGGGGATCGCCGCCGTCGCAAATCTCGAAGACCGCAAAACCCTCCAGACCGGCGCCGCCGACAGCGTCAAGCGCCTCAAGCTCATTCCCTCGGAAACTCCGACCGACTGGTTCTCCGAAAAAGCCCAGGGCCTCTACGAAATCCGCGACCACCTGGAGTCCAAAACCACCTGGCATCCCATCGGTGCGTAGAGACGCCATCTATTTGCTCGCATTTGCGTCGTATATGCGACACATTCCACGCATGAGTATGCTTACCCTCACACCCACGGCAGCCAGAGGAAATCTTTCCAATCTCCTCCGCCAGGCGCTCAAGGGAGCGGATATCGGCATCGTTGTGGACGGGAAAATCGTAGCGCTGCGCCCGGTGACAGTGGAATCCACCGACTACGCGACCCGCGAATATGGCGCTAGTGCCGCCGATCTGGAAAATTTCGAGAAACGTAGCCATGGCGAAATCAAAAAAGCCCGCAAAGCAGGCAAGCTCCACGAATTCGCCGGAGACATCGAAACCCTCCTTGCCGGTAAAAATCACGGATGACCTGCTCGGGCAAATCCGTTCCCGGAGCAAACAAGAGCGTCATGAGATCGGCGAGGCCATCCGGAAAGTCCAGGCGGCTTGGGGAAATCCCCATATTCATGCAGGCATAGGAATCCGGCGGCTAACCAAAACGATTTACGAGTGCAGGATGGGGTTAGATGACCGCCTCGCCTTTCTGTTCATTTCCACTCCTCCCGAGCTGATTTTCTTTTTCATCGGTAACCACGACGAGATTCAGAAGCTGCTGCGGTCGAAAAAGTGAAACAGGACCACACTTCACACTTGTCGAGAGACTCATCCGGTTTACCCCTCGCTCATGCCAGATGCCGTTTACGTCCATGATGCCTTCGCGCGGATCGCAGATCGCTACGTGCTCACCAACCATGTCCTGAGCTGTGGCATGGACATCGTCTGGCGGAAAATCGTCACCGCCCGCATCCGGAAATGGGAGCCTTCCCGCCTGCTGGACGTCGCCAGCGGCACCGGCGACCTTGCTCTGGAAATCCAGGACCAGATCCCGAACTGCGAGGTCATCGCCTCCGATTTCTGCGCCGAGATGCTCGCCCACGCCGCCAACCGCGGCATTGTCCGCACCGTCGTCGCAGATGCGCTGAAACTACCCTTCGTGGACGGTGAGTTTGACGTCGTCACCGTCGCCTTCGGCCTGCGCAACATGGCCGACTACCCCGCCGCCCTGCGCGAGATGCGGCGGGTCATCAAACCCGGCGGCAAACTGCTGATCCTCGATTTCTCACTTCCGGAAAACATCATGCGCCTGCCCTACCGCATGTATCTCCACTACGTCCTTCCCCACCTCGCCGGTCTGCTCACCGGCCAGAAGGACGCCTACGAATACCTCGGCGGCTCCATCGAACAGTTTCCCTCAGGCAAGGCGATGACCGACCTTCTGGAATCCTGCGGTTTTTCGGACACCGCGGCCACTCCCATCACGCTCGGCGTGGTGAGCATCTACGAAGGCACCGCCTGCCACTCGTGAGCGGGGAAACATAAATCCACCGCAGTTCGCGGTGGCAGCGTCTCCCGGCAATTCGCCGGGCAACACCGTCAGAAATGCAGGTTTGCACCCCGCTTGGAACCCGTGCAACCTGTTGATGATTCGAACCCCACCATTCAACGCCATGAAAATCCTGCTGACCGCCGCAGCGTCCTTGTTGTTCCTCAACTCCTGCGTTTTCGAATCCCCTTTCGAGGCGGATGCGAAATTCCCTGTCGATCCGGGCTTGTTGGGAAGATGGGAAGAAATCCAGGAAACTCCAGGCACTGATCAAAACCGTATGCTCGTGCTGCAAAACACGCCCAACGATTACGTGGTGGAATACCCGGTGGGCGAGAAGGCGATGTTCTTCCGTGCTTACGCGGTGGAACTATCCGGGGCGAAATACATGCAGATCCAATTGATCGGCTCCCATGACGATGGCGACTTCAAGCCGGAAGACCGGAAATACCACCTGCTCAAGGTGCTGGCCACCGCCGATGGATTGGAAATGAGTACGATCAACCCGGACGTCCTGGGTAAGGATCTCGGCGACCCCGCACGGATGAAGACCGCCTTTGCGGCGCACAAGGACGATCCCGGTCTTTTTGAGAAGCCGGGGAAGTTCCGGCGGATCAAGTAACCATCGCCGCGAGGAGAGTCTTGAATTTCCACCTTCCATGACGACGCTCGACGCATGAGCCGCTATCCCAAGACAGGAACCAAAGCCCCCGCATTTTCAGCCCGGGCGATCGGTGGCAAATTCGAAATTCCCACCACTGTGAATCTTGCGGATCTCAAGGGCGAAACCGTCGTGCTGTATTTCTATCCGAAAGACGACACCCCCGGCTGCACCACGCAGGCCTGCGCGCTGCGTGACGGATGGAGTGAAATTTCCGCGAAAGCCAAAGTCTTCGGTGTCAGCGTCGATCCGATCAAGAGCCACGAGAAATTCATCAAAAAGCACAGTCTCCCCTTTTCCATCCTCAGCGACGAGGACCACAAAATCGTGGATGCTTATGGAGTGTGGGTGGAAAAGAGCCTGTATGGAAAAACCTACTTCGGCACCGAGCGTACCACCTTCATCATCGGTCCCGACGGGAAGATCAAAGCCGTACTGGCGAAAGTGAAACCGGACGAGCATCTCGCGCAGGTGCTGGCGTTGATCTAGCAGAGCACGGATTCAGCGGTTCAACACCTTCGCCACCTGCTTCGGCAGGAAAGTGCCGGTGAGCGCGAGGATGACAACCGCCATCGTGGCGAGCAGCGTTTCCAGCCCGCCGTAGTGGAGGGCGACGGCTCCGAGGATGGCGACGGTGGCGGATTCGATGAGCTGGATTCTCACCAGTTTCCCGACCTGTCCGGTGCCGATCATCATGGTGTGGTTCAGGTGACGCCAGACGTGGGCGACGAAATAAAGCCCATAACAGCCCAACAGAACGCGGCCGATTCCGGTGAAATCCTTGCCGAGCCAGAGAGGCAGCACCCACGGGCCGACGAGCGCGAGGCCCAGTGCGGAGCAGACCGCAAAGCCGGTACCGAAGAGATAGAGCCGTTTCGCAGCCTTTCGCGCCCACGGCCGGTCATCGCGGGCCAGTGCTTCGGCGACGGCGGGCCAGGTGGGCGTGCTGAGCATGACCACAAAGCCGAGCTGCATGACGGTGAGGCTGATGAAAACCCCATAAAGCGCGACCGCTGCGGGACCGCCGGTGCGGCCGACCATCCAGCCGCAGAAATTGTATTCGATGACGCCGGTGACGAGGCAGCAGGTGGAGAACGCCATTCCATCGGAGAAAAGGAGCCGGGCCATCGCAGGTCGGACGAATTTCAACGACGGCACCATCAGCGGATGTTTTTTCCAAAGAGTAACCGTGTTGCAGAGTTTCCCCAAAACCATCGCGCCATGCACGGCGAGCACGAGAAACCACACTTGCGGCACGAACCAGATACCGACGCCGACGAAGGCGGCAGCCATGACGTTGCCGGCCGCGCCCCACAGGTTGTTGGAGGCGACTTCGAGGTGACCTTCGCGGATTCGCTCGGTGAGATTGAGGATGAAATACAACAGGAACAGGCCGAGTCCGGTCCACAAGGCGGGACGGAGCACGTCTTCCTTGCCGGCATAACTGTGTCCGAACAACGAGGACAGCGGCACGGACGACAGGATGGTGGCGAGGGCAAGTCCGGCTAACAGCGAAACGCAGAGCATGAGGAACAACGCGGTGGAACCG
>JBDSNC010000292.1:0-9075 GCA_039915545.1 Luteolibacter sp. | reverse complement strand
GTGCTGCCGCGCCACGCGCCGGCGGTGGTACTCATGGATATCCAGCTTCCAGCCATGTCCGGCATCGAGTGCGTCGCGGAGTTGAAGAAGCTCATGCCCGAGGTGTTGGTGATCATGGTAACGGTCTATGAGGATCCGGACCGCATTTTCAGTGCCTTGCGCGCGGGTGCGTCAGGCTATCTTTTGAAACGTTCCGCTCCCGAACTGGTGCTGACCGCCATTCGCGACGTGGGCAAGGGGGGAGCCCCGATGAGTGGTGAAATCGCACGGAAGGTGATCCAGTATTTCAGGAATCAGTCATCAGTCTCGGAGGACGTGGAAAATCTCACTTCGCGCGAAAAAGGGGTGCTTGAACTGGTGGCCTTTGGACTCAGCAACAAGGAAATCGCAGGAAGAATGCACGTTTCCGTGGATGCCATTCGCTGGCACTTGAAGCATATCTATTCAAAACTGCATGTTCATTCGAGGACGGAAGCCGCCCTCAAATTCCGCGGTCCCTCGGAATAGAAGCCCCGCATCCAGAGTTGTAGATTTTGCCGACGTTGCCGTGGATATTTTCTTTCCGTGGCGGGCAAACGCGACTGTGAATGATGAGTGACTACCCGTCTGGGTAGAAAGTGCCCTACGCCTACATCGTTCTTGGAGCATGTGAACGATCGAGGATTACTATTGGGTCACATGAAAAAATCTGGAGAGAACCATTCGGTTCCGGCACCCCGTTCCAAGTGGCTGAAAATGCTGGCTTTGATCGGAACCGGAGTGCTGTGTTCCTCTGCGTTTTCACGATCGCAAACCGCTCTGCTTCCACCGGAGATCGAAAATCCGGAGGCCTTGGGAATTAACAAGCAACCGTGGCATGCCACGCTCATGCCCTATGCCGATTTAAAGGAGGCGATCGTTGCGGACCGATACGCGTCCTCATTTGCCCGCTCACTCAACGGTAGGTGGAAATTCCACTATGTGCAGCGTCCTGAGGAACGTCCTGTGGATTTCTACAAGCCGGGCTACGATGCGTCAAAGTGGGATGAAATTCAGGTCCCGTCGTGCTGGCAGGTGCTCGGTTACGGGACTCCATATTACAGAAACATCGGCTACACCTTCAAAAACGACTGGCCGCGCGTGATGGGAGAACCATCGAAGGAATATAACTCCTATACCGAGCGTAATCCTGTCGGAAGTTACCTCAAAAGCTTTCAAGTTCCGGCCGGCTGGAAGGGCCGTGGCGTTCATATCAACTTCGACGGTGTGGATTCCGCCTTCTACCTTTGGATCAATGGAGAAAAGGTGGGATACTCCAGCAATTCGCGCAACGTTGCGGATTTCGACATCACACGCTACGTCAGGTCTGGTGGCACTAACACGATTGCCGTCGAGGTCTATCGTTACAATTCGGGCTCCTATCTCGAGGATCAGGACATGTGGCGGTTGTCCGGGATTTTCCGCAACGTCACACTTTGGTCGCCGCCCGAAGTGCACATCCGCGATTTCACCATCGTTACGGATCTGGATGGAAATTATCAGAACGCGGTGTTGAAAGTGAGCGCCAAGGTCCTGAACTCCAGCGCAGCCAAGGCACCAGCCGGCGAGCTCGCCGTCCTGCTCTTCGATGCGGCGGGGAAAGCAGTTCCCGAAGTCAAGGGCAGCGCTTCCGTCGGCGCGCTTGAGCCCGGTGAGGGGACAAGTGTCAGCGTGTCCATGCCCGTTGCGAATCCTGCGAAATGGACGGCTGAAACACCCTATCTTTATACCGCCGTGATCGGCCTGCCCGGAGGCTCGCCTGTGTCCGCCCGCGTCGGATTCCGGGAAATCGAAATCAAGGGCCGCCTGTTCACCATCAACGGAGTTCCCGTGAAACTCAAAGGAGCCAACCGCCATGAAAACTGGCCTGACACCGGCCACACGATCTCCAAGGAGCGGATGATCCGGGACATCGAACTACTCAAGCAGGCGAACTGCAACCACGTCCGCACCAGTCATTACAGCAACGATCCGCAGTGGTACGAGCTGTGCGATGAATACGGCCTTTATCTGGTCGCGGAGGCGAATGAAGAATGCCACGGTGCGCAAGTTCTCTCCAGCACTCCCGTTTTCGAGAAGGCCTTTGTGGATCGAAGCGTTGCCAACGTCGAAAACTTCAAGAATCATCCGTCGATCGTCATCTGGTCGCTCGGCAACGAAAGCGGGAAAGGACCGAACCTGCGTGCCGCGCTCAGGGCCGTGAAGGCGATCGACTCCACCCGGCCGACGCACTATGAGGGTTTCGGCGTGGGCGATCAGAATCCGGCGGACATCGACGGCCGGATGTATGCCAGCATCGAGGACTGCCGCCAGTCGGCTCTCTCCAAGAATCTGACAAAGCCGTTCTATCAATGCGAATACGCGCATGCCATGTTCAACTCCATGGGTTCGCTCGGCGACTACAACGACGTCTTCGATGAGTATCCGGCGCTCATGGGGGGGGCGATCTGGGAGTGGGAGGATCAGGGCATTTGGAACCGCCGGGATCCGAAGCGCCAGTTCGTCGCCTATGGCGGCGGCTTTGGGGAATTTCCTAATGACCACTACTTCATCCACAAGGGCGTCGTGTTTTCCGACCGCTCGCCCAAGCCGCACTTCCCCGAGGTGAAGCGCGCTTACCAGTGGATCGGCTTCGCCGCCGAGGATGCGGCGGCGGGGAAAATCAAGATCAAGAACAAGTATGCCTTCACTTCCCTTGGGAAATTCATCGGCAAGTGGACGATCACCGAAGATGGTAAACCGCTGACAATCGGAGCGATGGGCATGCCCGACCTCGCGCCTGGTGCTGAAAAATCCGTCACTCTGCCGATTCCCGCGATCAAGCAGGCCCCGGGTGCTTCCTATCATCTCAACCTGGCTGTTTCACTTGCCAGGGACGAGTCGTGGGCCAAGGCTGGTTATGAAATCGCCAACGTCCAGTTTGAAATCCCGAATGCGACACCGGGGCCTATCGCCGGCTCGGTCGGAATGAAGCCGCTGACGGTGGTGAAGGAGGCCCGGGGATTCATCGTGAAGGGCGAGGGCTTCTCCGCCAGTTTCGACAACTCGACCGGGAACCTCTCAGGGCTCGCCCGTGGGGCCGTTAACATTTTACTGCCTGGCGGTGGACCTTCGATTCACCTCTCGCGTGCCCAACATCAGAAAGACGATGTCTGGGCCTCGTCCGTGTGGCATCAGCTCGGACTTGATACGCTGAAGACCGAAGTGCTTTCTCTTTCTGTCGCCCAAGTGAATGCTGCCACCGTCCGGGTTTCCTCCTCCATCCAACTTCGCGGCGACCGCGACTTCAACGCCTCCCACACCGCTTGTTACACCATCCTCGGAGATGGCTCCATCACCGTAGACAACACCGTTTCGACCTCCGAGCCGGAAATCAACCTTGCGCGCATGGGCGTCCGCATGCTGCTGGACAAGCGGCTCGATCAGGTTGACTACCTCGCTCGCGGCCCGATGGAAAATTATTCCGACCGCAAGCGAGGTTCGGATATCGGCCGCTACGCCAGCAGCGTCGCGGAACAGCAGACGCCCTATGCGAAGCCCATGGAATGCGGCAACCATGAAGACATGAGCTGGGTCGCACTCAAGGGGGGCGAAATGCCGACGCTGTTGGTCCAGGCCGCGGGGGATCCCATGCAATTCTCGACTCTGCCTTACACCGACGAGGAAATGGAGCCGGTCGAGTATTCCGTTGATCTTCCGAAGAGCAACAAAACCGTGCTCTGTCTTTCTTCGAAGACGCTCGGGGTGGGTTCCAACGGCTGCGGTCCACGGCCGGATCCACCCTACCGCGTCAACGCCGGGCCCGCATTCTTCTCTTACGTGCTGCGGATCCTGCCGACGGATGAATCCGGCCTTGCGGAGATTGCCCGCACCCGGCCGCCACAAGGTCGGCCAAATCCGGTGCTCGCGACCCGCGATGCGGAAGGAAAGATCGATCTAACTGCCGCTGGCGACAAGGTCGAGTATTCCATCGACGGAAAGCAGTGGAAGTTGTTCGCCAATCCAGCGGTCGTGGAAAAGACCACCATCCTCCATGCCCGCAGCGTTTCAGCAAACGGCGGATCCTTCACCGGACAACTCGAACTTCCCGCCTACATCGACCGCAAGACATGGAAGATTACTGCCAGCAGTTTCCAACCGGGTGAGGGAAATCCCGAACATGTGATCGACTCCAGCATCTCCACGTTCTGGCATAGCCAATACAGTCCGCCGGTATCAGGTCCGCATTTCCTGATCATTGATCTTGGCCGGACCACCGCCATCAAAGCAATCACCCACCTGGCCCGGAAGGATGGATCTAATGGGCGCACGAATCATTACCAGATTTATCTGAGTATAGACGGGAAGAACTGGGGACCGAAAGCGGCAATCGAAGGCAGGCTTCCCAACGAGTACGGCCGTGAGACGCTTTCGCTACCGAAGTCCGAGTTGGTCCGGTTTGTGAAATTCGTCGTGGTTGACGCATATTCCAAGGATGGACTGGCCTGCATCGCCGACCTGAACATTGTCGTGGCGGATTGAAAGTCGCCAGTTGAATTCAAAATACAGCGATCACTAAATATTTCATGAAATCAAAATCAACCTGTCAACCTGTCCGTCAAGCTTCGTGGAGAAAACATGCTGTCTGGGTGGCCGTTCTCTGCGGTACGCTGGGTGGCGGTCTGGCCCGGGCTTTCACTGCGGCGGATGCCGGTACGATATTCGATGCCCACACCAAGGCGTTCTATCAAATTGAAAACGGCCGTGGCTGGCATAAAAAAAGTACCGATGGTGCAAAAAGGGCGGACTATTGGACGCAGGCCGAAATGCTGGAGATGGTGCTGGATGTACATGCACGCACACGCAGCCCGAAGCAGCTTGAGATGTTCGCCGAGCTGTTTCGCGGATTCATCGCGGATCATGGCAGAACCTGGGAACGCAACGACTTCAACGACGACATCATGTGGATGGTCATTGCCTGCACGAGGGCACATCTGGCCACTGGCAACACCGAATATCGTGACGTGGCGAAAGCCAATTTCGACCTTTGCTATGCCCGGGCAATTTCCAAAGACCTAGGCGGCGGACTCTGGTGGAAAACGGACAACAAATCGAAAAACGCTTGTGTGAACGGGCCTGGGGCCATCGCTGCTTTTCTGCTGGGCCTGGCGACGAGGGATTCCTCCTACACCGCCAAAGCGAAGGAGCTTTTCCTGTGGGAGCGTGACACTTTGTTCGACAAGAAAACGGGCAAAGTAGCCGACAACATTCACATCAACGGAAAGGTCAGTTCGTTCGCGCTCACTTATAACCAGGGCACGTTTGTGGGTGCGGCAAATCTGCTGGGCTATAACGACGAAGCCAAGCTCGCGGCGACCTACACCATGAATGAAATGTGCAAGAACGGGTATTTGCCGGCCTCCGGTGAAAACGGTGATGGCGGCGGTTTCAATGGGATCGGCGTCAGGTGGATCGCGCGCTTTATGAAAGATCGCGGTGAACAAGCCACCTTCGAGCCGTGGTTGCAGAAGAACGCCGAGGCCGCCTGGCAGGCCCGCCGCTCGGAAGACAATCTTACCTGGTGCGCCTGGCCGAAAACGACGCCGCCGGGAGTGCGGTTCTCATGGGGCTGTAGCAACGCCGTGGTGATCATGCAGACGGTTCGTCCTACGGAACCAGTCAAAGAGGAAAAGGCGCAATGAATCGCCCAAGCCTCCTCCCGTCGCATCGTCACCGGTCGAAATGGACCACATCGGTTGTTTCAGAAACGTTTCTTCACCGGTGATCCTGTCCAGCACCTGTGAGAGTGGCGTTCGGTTGAGGCTGCCTCTTATCTTGAACCGCATTTATCTGGCCTGATAGCGTTGGTTTCCCTCGCGGCGCCGCCGAGCTGTAATAGCGGTATCTTTTCGCCCGGGTCTTTGTGGAGGTTGCTGGTCGAATCAATTCCACGCTTCAGTTGAAGAGTGACTCACTTGTTAAATTTGATTTGGAACAGGTGCCGATATTGAAAACAACAGGGAAGAAATGAAGCCAAAAATGAATGGCGGCCCGGAAACCCACCGGACCGCCACTCTATCTTACCTGAAGAAACCCAATGATTCAGGAAATCTGAACGGAAGAAGGAAATCCTTCTCCCAGGAAAGATCAGTTGTTCACCACCAGGCGTCCGAAGCGCTTGGCCTGACCGGTTGGCGGGGTATAGCTGACCGAACCCGCGCCGTTGGTGACAGTTCCCAAAGCAGGATTGGTGACCAAAGGCACGTCCTGCCAGGTGACGAGATCCGTCGAGGTCTGGACCACGAAATCGGTTCCGTAGGTCCCGGAATAGCTACCTCCCTTGGTCCAGGTAACGGTGCCTGCGGACAACGCCGGATTGGCGGTGAAGCCGCTTCCGGTGAGACCCATGAAGTATTCGATGCCGTTTTTCACGCCATCGTTATCGTGATCCTGATCCTTGGTCTGGCCGGGGGCGTTGGCGGCTGCCCAAGCCGAATAGCCTGAGACAGCATTACCCGTGGTGACGCTGACGACCCCGGCCGTGCCGAAGAAATGAACGTCGTCAATGTTCGTTGCGCCGGACCCGGTCGCGCCGTAAGTGCCCGCCGCCTGCGGGGCGGCTCCAAAGAAGAGCGTGTTCACGACTTCGATGCCGGTAGGCTCCACGGTGCCTCCATTGATCACAAGCTTTCCGCTGTTGGCGATGGAAGTGCCATTCACGCGGAGGCGGCCCGCGCTGACGGTGGTGTCGCCGGTGTAGGTGTTGGCACCGTTGAGGCTCAGGGCCGCTGCGCTGAGACTGCCGAGGGTGAAATTCCCGGCGCCCGCGATCACACCGTCGAAGGAGCCTGCGACAGTTTGGCTGACGGTGAAGTTCCGTGCGCTGCCGCCGGTGTTGATCGTCGCGGTATTCGTGCCGCTGAATGGAAGGGCGATGGTTCCGATCAGGGAACCGACCGTCGTATCCACGGCTGTTGCGAGATTGAGAACCACGTCGGTTCCCGCATCGGTGTTCGGGTTATTTACCGTAAGAGGGCTTGTTGTTACGCCCAAGGTGCCGCTGGTGCCCAGGCTCAACGTGCCTTCATTAACTGTCGTGCCGTTACTGTAGGTATTCGCACCGGTGATTAGCAGGATACCGTTGCCGACCTTCGTGAATCCAACGTTAGCGCCCAATTGCCCGATTTGAGAGCTGATGATCAAATCCGCCGCTGGTGCAGCCTCGCCGCGCGTGACGTAGAAATTCTGACTGGCATTCTGAATGCTGACTTTGGAGGCGTTGATGAGCGCCGCCGTGCCGTTGGCATCGGAAGTGGCGTACACCGCCGTGTTTCCAGCCCCCGCCAAGAACGAAAACAAGCCGGCCCCATCGCCCGCGCCCGTGCCGCCCAGGATGCCGCCCGTCATGATGACGGTGTTCGCCAGGGTGTCGCGTTGAATACCAATCGCGTTGTTGAGAACCTGCCCGCCGCTGTTGATGACCAAGGCGGGCTTGCCGACGGTATAGCCCAACGTGTCTTGATTCATGAGCACCAGGGTGCCGCCGGTATTCACCGTAATGGTGGGCGTCCCGGAGAGAGCGCCACCGGGGTTGTTACCGCCGGTCAACGTGAGCGTGCCGCTATTGATGATCGTTTCGCCGGTGTAGGTGTTGTTGGCGGTGAGCGTCGTCGTGCCCGACCCGGCCTGGGTGAACGTCCCGCTGCCGCCGATCGCTCCCGCACCGAAGTCCGTCCCCTGCGCCACCGCGTTAGTGCGATTGATCGTCAGATTTCCGTTGTTGGTGATGTTGCTGGTAGTGGCGAGTGATCCCGTGGCCCCTCCATTGCCGAGTTGCAAGCTGCCGCCGTTGATCGTCGTCGCGCCGGCAAAGGTATTTGCCGCAGTAAGCTTCGTCGTGCCGCCTACTCCGGCTTGGGTGAACGATCCCGTCCCGGTGATGGTTCCGAAGTCCGTGCCCTGCACCATCTCGTTGAAGCGGTTGATTGTCAGGTTGCCGTTGTTGACGATGGTGCCGGTGGGGGAGAGCGATCCCGTCGCGTCGCCATTGCCGAGCTGCAAAACGCCGCTCCTGATCGCCGTCCCACCGGTGTAAGTGTTTGCACCGGTCAGGATCAACTGGCTATTGCCCAATTTCACAAGAGAAACCGCGTTCCCGCCATTGTTGCCGATCACCGGAGCGATCGTCAGGCCACCGGTGTTGAGCTGATGGACCAGCAGGTCGTAGGCACCGCTGCCGTTGCCCACGGTCAAGCCAGAGGCGCCCGTGCCCGCGAGGGTCGTCGCATTCGTTCCCGTGCTCAACAATCCGCCGTTGGTGAGAGTCAGGAGATTGGCTCCCAGATTCAGAGTTTGATCGGCAGCCGGATTTTCAATCTTCAGGGAGTTCGTAACCCGTGGTCCGCTCAAGGTCTGGCTGGCGGTGACTCTGGAATTCAAGGTATCTGGTGACCCCCCAGTTTCCAAGGGGGAATAAGCCGCGTACGCGGAGAACGTGTAGGAGGGGCCGGGTGAAACCGTGCTTGCCCAGTCGTATCCAGTGTTCGCGGTGCCGTTGGTGAAAAGCACACGCGGGCCGTAGGTGCCGTCGGCCGCGGCGTTGGTCGTGGTATTGATCGCGACCGTGCCCGTGTTAACACCGGTCTTCCCGACCACGAGGACGCCGCCGGGGGCGGTGGTATTGAGCGCACCAAGATTCACGGTGGTGCTGAGTGCGTTGTTGGGGTTGACGAGGACTTGGCTGAGACCGGCATTCACCGTGGTGCCGTTGAAGGTCTGGCTGGAGGTGAAGCCTGCACCGGGCTTGCCTTGGACGGTGAGCGTGCCTCCGCCCAGCTTGAGTGCGGACGCGCTGTTGATCAAGTTGGTCGTCGTGGTGAACATATTCAAAAAGGTCGAGCCCTCATTAAGGGTGGTGTCACCGGTGTAGGTATTCCCTACGGCGCCGGCGAATGAAAGCGTGCCAGAGCCGATTTTCTTAAGCTCGATGGTGCCGACACCACCACCAATCACACCATTGAGGTTACCATTTTTCGTGTTAGCGATGTTGACCGTCACCGTCTGCGTGCCTGGCGAGCC
>JBDSNC010000279.1:0-5930 GCA_039915545.1 Luteolibacter sp. | reverse complement strand
GACGGTGAGGCGTTTGCGGCCGGCCGGATGGAGGTCGAGGAAGAACCTCCGCGCGTCGGCGACGTCCGGGGAGAAGAACTCGGGCGTAGCGTTTTCAGGGTCCATCGGTAGGTGCAAGAATGTCCATGTGCTGGATGGTGATAGCTATTCCTGCTTTGATTGGCAACGGTTTCGATTTCACATCTGGTGCTTTGGAGATCCGTTTTCAACAGGTTGTGGCCGCTGATCCTGAATTTGAGGCGGCCGGCCCGCGCCGGTTGATAGCCCGTTCGGGTTATCGGGCGATCCGTTCTTTTCACGCGGCTGGAAGGTCTGCATGGTGGCTGGGCTCCAATTTACAAAACCCATGAACCTGCCCTCGCTGCCAAAATTCTCCCTGATAGCCCTGCTGGCGGCCACCGCTTTTGCGGATGAGCCAAAGACTTATGACGTGCGCTCCTACGGGGCGCTTGGCGATGGCAGGCAGGTCGATTCTCCGGCGATCCAGAAGGCGATCGATGCCGCCGCGTCGGCGGGCGGCGGG
Source organism: Luteolibacter sp. (assembly GCA_039915545.1). Taxonomy (GTDB): domain Bacteria; phylum Verrucomicrobiota; class Verrucomicrobiia; order Verrucomicrobiales; family Akkermansiaceae; genus Luteolibacter. The sequence continues at coordinate 5,407 of JBDSNC010000279.1, read as the reverse complement.
ACGGTGACCTTTCCGGCCGGCGTCTATCTGTTGTTTTCCATCCGTTTGAAAAGCCACATCGGCCTGCATCTCGATCAGGGCGCGGTTTTGTTAGCTGCCACGCCGGACAAGGCGCTCGGTGCCTACGATGCGCCGGAGCCGAACGAGTGGGACCAGTATCAGGATTTCGGTCACACGCATTGGCAGAACAGCCTGATCTGGGGGATCGGGCTGGAGGATGTTTCCATCACCGGTTCCGGGCGGATCGATGGACAAGGGCTGACCCGCCGCGGTCCGGCGGCACCGAGGCGCAAGGAGGCGGCCGGAGACATCCCGCTGAGCCTGCGAGATGCCAAGGACGCCGCGAAAGCGGTGGATCCGGAAGGCAAGGGCGGGCAGGGAGACGAATATGCCAGCATGGTGGGCGAGGGGAACAAGGCGATCGCTTTGAAACTCTGCCGCAACGTGACGCTCAAGGATTTTTCCATCCTCAAAGGCGGACACTTCGCGCTGTTAGCGTCCGGAGTGGACAACCTCACCATCGACAATCTCAAGGTGGACACGAACCGCGATGGCTTTGACATCGACTGCTGCCGCCAGGTGCGGATTTCCAACTGCGGCGTGAACACGCCTAACGACGACGCGATTGTCTTGAAAAGCTCGTTCGGGCTCGGCTTCGCGCGGGCCACGGAAAACGTCACACTGGCGAACTGCCACGTGAGCGGCTACGACCTCGGGACCTTTCTCGATGGCACCTACGGGAAAACCCAGGAACTCGCGCCGGACAAGGAGCGGGTGACGGGGCGGATCAAGTTCGGAACGGAGTCGAACGGAGGATTCAAAAACATCGCGATCACGAATTGCATATTCAACCGCAGCCGGGGAATCGCGCTGGAAACCGTGGACGGCGGCATGTTGGAGGACGTCAGCATTTCCAACGTCATCATGCGGGACATCACGACCGCGCCGATTTTCCTGCGGATCGGTGCCCGCCTTCGCGGCCCGGAAGGCATTGTGCCGGGCAGCATCCGCCGGATCAGCATCGACAATCTCACGGTTTACAATGCGGATCCGGAATACGCGTCGATCATCAGCGGCATCCCCGGCCATGACATCGAGGACGTGAGCCTGAGCAACATCCGGATCATCACGAAAGGTGGCGGAACGGCCGAGCAGGCGGCGCTGGTGCTGCCGGAAAACGAGAAAGCCTACCCCGAACCGTCGATGTTCGGAGTGACGCCCGCCTACGGATTTTTCATCCGCCACGCGAAGGGGGTGCGGATGAACAACGTGAAGCTCGACTGGCTGGCGGACGACAAGCGGCCGGCGTTCGTGATCGAAATGGCCGACGATGTTTCGCTTTCGGGCATCCACGCGAGACGCTTGGACGGCGGGAAAACGTTTGTGCTGAAAGGCGTGAAGGACTTTTCCTTGCTCGGCTCGAAGGGGCACAACGACTGGATACCCACCGAAGAGGTCAGCCAGTCGTTCTAGCTGTTCCTCCCCAAAAATGGGGGGAATCCATTTCACCTGCAACGCGCGGGAATGTGCAATATACCAACTAAAAATCCGCTGATGCTCCGATTCTTCAAATCCCTCGCCACGGCACTGGTCCTGTCTTCCCACGTGTCCGCAGGTGACGCCTGGCTGTTCACATCGTTCCATGGAAACGGGGACGGACTGCATTTGTCCTATAGCAGCGACGCGCTCCATTGGACGGCGATCGACAGGATTTTCCTCGAGCCAACCGTTGGCAGCAAGCTGATGCGCGATTCCCATTTGATGCAGGGACCTGATGGAGTATTTCACCTCGTCTGGACCACCGGTTGGAAGGACACGGGCATCGGCCACGCGACTTCACGGGATCTGGTGAACTGGTCGGATCAGGATTATTTTCCGTTCATGGCGAAAACCCCGGGCACGCAGAACTGCTGGGCTCCGGAGACTTTCTATGACGACAAGACCCGCCAATACATCGTCTGTTGGGCATCGGACGTCGACGGGCGGTTCCCGAAAACGAAATCGAAGGACCGCATGAACAACCGCACGTATTTTGTCACGACGCGGGATTTCAAAAACTTCAGCGAGCCCGCCATCCTGCTGGATCCGGGCTTTGACCACATCGACGCCACCATCCTGCCGTTCAAGGGGAAATACACGATCGTCTTCAAGGAAGGTGACCAGCAGGCGAAGGGTAAATGGGGACCCATCCACGCCGCTGTCGCCGATTCGCCGTTAGGGCCCTATCACGTTCTGCCGAAGCCTCTCGTCACCGATCGCGCGGAAGGCCCCACGCTCGCCATGGTCGGTGACAAGGTGCGGCTCTATGTCGACTTTTACGCGAACCAGCATTACGGCGCCTATGAAACGAGTGATTGGAAAACGTGGACGGATGTTTCCAGCCAGGCAGAGGTCGCCGAGGGCCAGCGCCATGGCACGGTGCTGCCGGTCTCCACCGAGCTACTGAAATCCCTCGTGCCGGATGCGGTTACCCCGCCACCACCGGCTGCGTTGCCGGGGCTGACGGCGGACCCGCACATCGCCGCGTTCGGCGACACCTACTACATCTATCCGACGACCGACGGCTCGGAAGGCTGGATGGCCACTTCCTTTCACGGCTGGTCGTCCAAAGACCTGAAACACTGGAAGGACGAGGGCGTGATCCTCGATCTTCCGCGCAATCTCAAATGGGCGGACGTGCGGGCGTGGGCTCCGGCCATTGCTTCGAAAAACGGCAAATATTACTACTATTACTCGGCATCGCAGAGCATCGGCGTGGCGGTTTCTGACAAACCGATGGGCCCTTTCAAGGATCCGCTCGGCAAGCCGCTGGTGGCGAAGGCCGAGTATCCCTGCCAGTCGATCGATCCGATGGTTTTCGTCGATGATGACGGCGCTGCCTACCTCTACTTCGGCCAGGGCAAGTGCATGGCGGTGAAGCTGAATGACGACATGATTTCCTTCGATCATGCGGCCGCGAAGCCGATCCAGCCGAAGGGCTACAACGAAGGCTCGTTCGTCTTCAAACGCAAGGGCGTCTATTACCTCAGTTGGTCCGAGTTCGACACCCGCGATCCGCGCTATTCCGTTGCCTACGCCACCTCTGCCTCGCCGCTCGGGCCTTATGAAAAGGCCCCGGAAAATCCGATCCTCCAGCAGAAGGGCGCGGTCAAGGGGGCCGGCCACCACTCCATCCTGCAAATTCCCGGCCTGGACGAATGGGTGATCGCCTACCACCGTTTCAAAATCCCCGGCGGCAACGGCTACAACCGTGAAACCTGCCTTTCCCCGCTGCGGTTCGATGACAAGGGCGCGATCCTCCCCGTCGATGTCTTTGAATCCGTTCCTGAAACTCCTGTTCCGAAAATCACGCCATGAAGTCATTCCTGCCCTTTCTATCTATTCTTTTCGCCGCCCTGGTTCCGGCGGGCGCGGCTCCTGAAATACCGGCCACCAACCTGCCGGAAAAATGTTACGTTTTCTCCTACTTCACCGGCAATGGTGAGGACGGCCTGCACCTGGCCTGGAGCACCGACGGCTTGAAATGGGAGGCCCTCAAGAGCGGCGGATCGTTTCTAACTCCCACTGTCGGCAAATCCAAACTCATGCGCGACCCCTGTGTCACCCAGGGACCTGACGGCACTTTCCACATGGTCTGGACGGACAGTTGGGACAGCGACACCATCGGTTACGCGTCGTCGAAGGATCTGATCCACTGGTCCGAACAGAAGGACGTTCCGGTCATGGCAGGCGAGTCCAACGTGAAAAACTGCTGGGCCCCCGAGATCATTTACGATGCGAAGGCGAAGCGCTTCATGATCTTCTGGGCCACCACCATTCCCGGCCGTTTCCCGCTCACCGAGTTCGGTGGCAAGAATGACAGCAACCACCGCATCTACGCCACCACGACCACGGATTTCGAAACCTATTCGAAGTCGATCGTCTTCTTCGATCCCGGTTTCAACTGCATCGATTCCACCATCCTGCCGGTCGACGGCAGGGCCTACATGTTCTTCAAGGACGAGACAAAGGTGCCCAAGGCGATGAAAAACCTGCGTCTGGCGGTGGCGTCCAATATTGCCGGGCCTTACGAGGTGGAAAAGAAACCGCTCAACGAGCCGGGAGCCTGGGTCGAAGGCCCGACGGCGTTGCAGGTGGGTGACGAGACCTACCTCTATTTCGATGCCTACACGCAGCACCACTACGCGGCGATGGTTTCGAAGGATTTGAAAACCTGGCGTGACGTTACGTCGAAACTGAAAATGCCGTCCGGCGTCCGCCACGGGACCGCATTCGCCGTTTCCTCGGCGGTCATGAAAACCCTGCTTGAGGAGAAGCGCTGAGCAATCCATGCGTGCCATCATACTTTGCCTTCTCGCGTGCTGCCTGCTGGCACCCGCCGCCCGTTCCGCTGAAAAGTGGACGAATCCGATTCTTCCGCAGCGCGCCGATCCGCAGGTGTTTCTGCACACGGACGGCTGGTATTACTTCACCGCCACGGTTCCCGAATACGACCGCATCGAGCTGCGCCGGGCGAAGAGCCTTGGCGAACTGGCTGAGGCGAAGGCGGAGGTGGTATGGAAAAAGCATGAGAAAGGCCCGATGAGCTATCACATCTGGGCACCCGAGCTGCACAGCATCGGCGGGAAGTGGTATATTTATTTCGCCGCCAGCAAGGCGGAGGCGATCTGGGACATCCGAATGTATGTGTTGGAAAACGAGGCCGCGAATCCGCTGGAGGGCAAGTGGACCGAGAAGGGGCAGATCAAGATGAACTTTGAGTCGTTCACGCTCGATGCGACCACCTTCGAATACCGCGGCAAGCGCTACCTCGCGTGGGCGCAGAGCGTGCCGCCGAAGCCGGGGACCAGCGTTTTCATCGCGAAGATGGACTCGCCATGGTCGATCTCCGGCAAGCAGGTGGAGATCACCGCTCCCGACCTGCCTTGGGAACGCATCGGCCACAACGTGAACGAGGCACCGGCATTCATCCACCACGGCAAACAGGTTTTTCTAACGTATTCCGCCAGCGCCACCGACGCGAACTACTGCCTCGGAATGCTCAGCGCCGCCGATGACGCGGACCTGCTGGACGCGAAGTCGTGGAAGAAATCGAAGGAGCCCGTTTTCAAGAGCAATCCCGCGACCAGCCAGTATGGGCCGGGTCACAATTGTTTCACGACCTCGCCGGACGGAAAAACCGACTAATCGTCTATCACTCGCGGAACTACGAGAAGATCAACGGCGAGCCGCTGCACAATCCGGACCGCGCCACCCGCGCGCAAGTCTTCACCTGGAAAGCCGACGGCACGCCCGATTTCGGAGTGCCCGTGGCGGACGGGCCGTTTCCTCCGTGACTTCACCGCTCCGGAACAGTCCCGACGACGAAGTCGGAGGTCGGACCGCGAGTCTCTGACTCGCTCTTCAC
>JBDSNC010000271.1:0-21140 GCA_039915545.1 Luteolibacter sp. | reverse complement strand
GGTAAGGATTCCCGCGGGACCGCGATTTCGACGAGATCGAGACGGCTTTTCTGAGCGGGTGACACAACCTGAGGTTGATCGAAGTCCAGAGAATCCAGGTCGATCAATGCGGCAAGATCACTTTCCTGCGCGTATTCAATGAAACCGAGAGCGTGGCTCGCGGTCCACAATTGGGAGGAATCGGGAATCCAATGTTCCACGATTTCCTGAAGCACGGTTTTCTGAAGAGACGTGTTGAGATGGAGGTCCATCTCGTCGATGAAAATTACAGAATTTTCCATCTGATCGCGCCGAACGGCGAAACCCATCAGCAGGATGACGATTTGCTTTTCGCCGTGGCTGAGCAGATCGAAAGCGATATTTGAATTACCCTTTTTGAAGAAAAGTTGGATAGGCCTTCCCCGGTCGGAATTATCATAGTTCTGTATTTGAATCGTGGTTTCTTCGGCTCCACCAAAAACGCGTTTTAGGGCCAGGTTAAACGGTTCAATATGTTCCCGGAAAATCGCCAAGGTATCTGCTGCTTTGCCTTGAAAAGTGGGTTCACGAAGCGCTTTGTCGATTCTCGTGGTAAATGCCGCAAGATCGGCATTGAAACGGCGATCTTCCCTAGTAAACAACGTCGGACGATCTTCATTCTCCAAGATCTTCTTTTCAGGATGATCCACTCGCTGGACTACTGGAATCACGCGAAGACTCGAGCGTCCGAAAAATCGACTTTTTGTATCGCCTACATTTTTCCAGACCTTCGTCCACCCTTTGGAAGTAAGAGACGCCAAGCCTTCTTCAGAAGTTACTTCGATATTGTAAGGATAATCTGCGGCTTTCCGGAAGTATGAGGAATTGTTGCCCCCTGTCTGAGTTCCAAAGCAGTTCAACGCATCGAACACCGAACTTTTTCCCGATCCGTTCGCGCCGATGAGCAGGACGAGCTTCGCGGTTTCAGGAATCCCCTCGATTCTGAGATCTGTGAAGCGTTTGAAGTTTTGAAGATGAATGGACTGGATGCGCATGGAGGCAGGCTTATGGAAAATATTCGAGGATGCTGTTCTTCGGGGAAGCGAGGGCATGGCATGCAGGCGGAACTTCTGCCATTTCCGACAGTCAAGCGGCCTTACAGACGATTGGAAAGCAGAAGTTGGACGGCCTAGAATGATAAGCTGAACGCCATGCGGCCGGAAATCTCGTTCGGTGCGCGATGAAGGGTTGTAGAATTTAAGGAACAAAATGAAAACCCCGGCGCTTTGACTGCGTCGGGGCTTTCGGATTTAGAGATCAGGGTTTTGGATTATGGGGTGGTGACAGCCGGGACCGGCACTCCCTTCTGGTGTTGTGCGACGGCGATGGGGTCGCGGGAGAGGGTGTATTCCTGGTAGAAGGTGTTGTCCTTGAACTGGAGGACGAGCTTGTCGAGGCCTTTGGCGAGAAGGCGTTCGATGTCGTCGAGGGCTTGTTGGAGGTTGGCGGTGGTTTTTTCGCCACGGGCGGTCCGGGGGCTGCCGAGGAGGAGGTCGTAGGTCTCGATGGCGGTTTCCAACAAGGTCGAGCTTGCCGGTGGTGAGGCCGACTTCGGCTGCGGCGTAATCGTGGGAACCGGCGGCAGGGGCGGGGATGGCGCGGGCGAGCTGGAGGTGTGATTTTTCAAAACGAAGGCTGTGCGGGACGGCGGATTGCGGATGAAACTCCGTGCGTGCAAGTCCACTGTCCAAGTTGCAAGGAAAGCCTGTCCGGTCCGAAGTCCGCTCTCGGGACGCGGGTGAATTGTCCGGAATGCCGGCATCCGTTTTATTGGGCGGACCGCTGGCACGCCGGGCATTCGTTCGTAATCTACGATTTGGAAACCACCGGGCTGGATTCGGAACAGGATGAGTTCATCCAGATCGCGGCGATGCGGTTCACGGCGGGAAATCTCCGTCCGGAGGAGACGTTCGCGAGTTTCGCGAGGCCGCGGCGGCCGATTTCGTCATTCATCGAGAGCTACACCGGCGTGGGCAATCGTCACGTCGCGAATGCGAACCGGCCGGAGGAGGTGCTCTGCGAGTTTTCCGCCTGGGCGGGGGAATCGACCTTGATCGCGCACAACGGCCTGCGGTTTGATAGTAAATTCCTAGCCGCCACCTGCCGCCGTCACGGCCTGCCGATGCGCGAGGTGCACAGCATCGACTCGATCCACATGTCGAAGATGCTTTTTGGAAAAGTCCGGGGAACGGGGCACTCGCTCGACCACCTGATTTCCCGCCTGCGGATCGATGAATCCGGCATCCGCCGCCACGACGCGCGGGGTGATGTGGAGATCCTCGGCCGTGCGGTGGCCAGCATGTGGCTGCGGCTTGAACTGGATCATTCGTTCAACGGCGTGCCACGACATGGCACGGTTCTGCCGCTGTGACGGGGAAGGATACAGATAGAAATTTCTGTGTCACGTCCTTGTGATCAGGGCACAAAAAAGCCCGGCGACCTGTGAGGGCAGCCGGGCTTTTAAAAGGAATTACTTGGAGGACATTGGAGCTGATGCCGTGTGGACCGGAGCTGCATTTGGGCAGCATGAAGCGGCAAGAAGGGAAGCGGCAGCGGCAACGATAACGAGTTTGACTGTGTTCATGATGATCTTAGGTGGTTTGTTTCGGTTGCACCCTGCATAACTCACGCAGGGCGTCCGCCAATGACTAGCAGGACCGGATAATCTGGCAAGCTCTGATTATGAGCGATTTCGACGTTTTAGAACGAAATTTTCAAGCAGCGTCCTCGTCCGCACGCTTGCGGCGGATGACCGGCGGCTTTTCGCCGGTGACAACCTGGCGGTTGATCGTGACGGTGTCGATATCGTCGCGTGACGGGATGTCGAACATGACTTCGAGCATCATCTTTTCGAAAATCGAGCGCAGCGCGCGGGCACCGGTGCCACGGCGGACCGCTTCCTCGGCGAGGGCGCGCAGGGCGTCGCGGCCGACACGGAGCTTCACGCCGTTCATGGCGAGCTGCTTGCCGTATTGTTTGACGAGCGCGTTCTTGGGCTCGGTGAGGATCGACATCAGCTCGTCCTCGGTGAGCTTGCGGAGCGATGAAATCACCGGGATGCGGCCGATGAATTCTGGAATCAGGCCGAAATGAAGCAGGTCTTCCGGCTGGACTTTTTCCAGAACGTTGACGGACGGATCGTCGAAATTTTCCTTTGATGCATCCGAGTGGAAACCGAGCGTGTTGCTGCCGAGACGGCGCTTCACCATGTCCTCTAGGCCGACGAACGCGCCGCCGACGATGAAGAGGATTTTCTCGGTGTTCACCTGGATGTATTCCTGCTGCGGATGTTTGCGGCCGCCTTGCGGGGGAACGTTGCAAACGGTGCCTTCGAGGATTTTCAAAAGCGCCTGCTGCACGCCTTCGCCGGAAACATCGCGGGTGATGGAAACATTCTCGGTCTTGCGGCCGATCTTGTCGATTTCGTCAACGTAGATGATGCCGCGCTCGGCGCGGGAAACATCGAAGTCCGATGCCTGGAGCAGGCGCAGGATGATGTTTTCGACATCCTCGCCGACGTAACCGGCTTCGGTCAGCGTCGTGGCGTCCACGATGCAGAACGGCACGTCGAGCACGCGGGCGAGCGTGCGGGCCAGGAGGGTCTTGCCGGAGCCGGTGGGCCCTAGCAGCATGATGTTGGATTTTTCAATCTCCACATCCTTGAACTCGTCGCCGAGTTTCGCCTGGTCCTGACGGAGGCGCTGATAGTGGTTGTAAACGGCGACGGAGAGCACCTTCTTCGCGTTCTCCTGGCCGATGACGTGCTCGTTGAGCTTCGCCAGAATCGCCGCGGGCGAGGGAATCTTGAAGCCGGGTTTGTCGGCCGGTGTTTTTCCTTTGGCGGGAGTCCCGCCGAGTTCCTTCTCAAGAATGTTCGCGCAGACGTCGATGCACTCGTTGCAGATGTACACACCGGGGCCGGCGATCAGTTTTTTGACCTCCGAGTGGCTCTTTCCGCAGAAGGAGCACATCGTTAGATTAGAAGCGCGGGCCATGAGGGCGAGTATGTGGGAACGATCGGGAAGTTACAAGGAGGAAGACCGCCGGGCGGGGATGACTTATTTGTCGTCTTTCGGCTCTTCAATGGCGGCCACGACGGCGTCGGGGAGCTGCTTGCGACTTTCGAGGACCTTGTCCACGAGACCGTAGGCAACCGCGACTTCGGCGGGCATGTAGTTGTCGCGATCGGAATCTCGCTCCACTTCCTCGATGGTCTTGCCCGTATGGAAGGCAATGATTCCGTTGAGGCGCTTTTTCAGGTTGAACATGAAACCGATGGTCCGTTCCACGTCGGAGGCCGTGCCCTGGGCACCACCGGAAACCTGGTGGATCATGACGTGCGAGTTCGGCAGGCAGAAGCGCTTGCCCTTGGTGCCGGCGGTGAGGAGAACGGAACCCATCGATGCGGCGATGCCGATGCAATAGGTGTTCACGTCGCAGGTGAGGAACTGCATGGTGTCATACATCGCGAGGCCGGCGGTGACGGAGCCGCCGGGCGAGTTGATGTAGATGTGGATGTCCTTTTTAGGGTCCTGCATCTGCAGGAAAAGAAGCTGGGCGATCACGGAGTTCGCCACATAGTCATCGATCGCGGTGCCGATGAAGATGATGCGATCCTTGAGGAGGCGGGAGTAGATGTCGAACGAGCGCTCGCCGCGTCCGTCCTGCTCCACGACCATCGGGACGTAGTAGCTGTTGCGCGGTGCGGGAGATCCCATGTTAGGTGATTGAAAATTAGTCATCGAGTGTTGTTTCAGTTGATTCCACGACGTTCGCCTGCTCTACCAAGAAGTCAATGGTCTTACCGATGGCCATCGAACTGCGGATGTTCGGGATACGGCCGGCACGCTGCATGTCCTTGATGAATTTCTTCGGCGCGACCTTGCGGGAGTTGGCGATCTGGATCAGGTGGTTGACCAGTTCGGCGTCGGTGACGGTGATTTTCTCGATGCGGGCGATTTCCTGCAGGATGAAGTTGGTGCGGAGGTTGGAAACGGCCTGGCTGCCTGCGCTGGCGAAGATTTCCGTCTGTTGGGACTCGATTTCGTCCTCGCTCATGCCGGACTGCACGCCGCGTTTCACCATGGCGTCGGCCTGACTTTGGGTCTCCTGGTTGACGAGGTCTTCGGGGAGTTCGAAATCCACCTGGGAGTTGAAGTGGGCGACGATCTGATTGACCTTCATGTCGTCGATCTTGCGCTTGCGCTCGCCTTCCATGTTCTCACGGATGATGCCCTTGATGTCTTCCATCGTCTTGCCGGGGGCGAGGCGGTTGGCCATTTCATCATCGAGAGCAGGGAGGACGGCGGTTTTCAACTCCTTCACGGTGGATTGGAACGTGATCTCCTTGTTACGGAGGCCTTCGACCGGGAAATCTTCCGGAAGGGTGACGGTGATTTCGCGGGAATCACCGACGTTCAAGCCCACGAGCTGTGGCGTGAAGCCGGGAAGGAATGCCTTTTCATCGAGGCGCACCCAGAAGCCGTCGCGGCCGGTAAGGTAGCCGGCGGATTTGCCGAGGAATTCGTCGGTTGGCTTGCCCTCGACGGTGGAGGTGTAGTCGATGACGGCGAAGTCACCCATTTCCGCGGCGCGGCCTTCGATGTCGGTGAAATCGGCGAAACGCTCCTGAAGCGCGGTAAGCTGGGCTTCGATTTCCTCGTCTGGCACGGCCACAGGAGGCACGGTGACGGTCACGCCCTTGTAATCAGGAAGCTTCACTTCCGGTGCGAGGGTGAGCTTGGAAACGAAGGTGATGTTGCCGTTAGGAAGCGTGGTGACGTCCTCAGGCACGCCGAAATCGAGCACGTTGAGCGATTCCTGCTTCATCGCCTCGTCGTATGCTTCGTTGAAAAGCACGCCGTTGAGTTCTTCGGTGATTTCCTTTTCAAAACGCTTCTCCACGATCGCGCGCGGTGCCTTTCCGGGGCGGAAACCTTGCACGCGGGCCTTGCTGGCATAGCCTTTGACGATCTGATCGCGCTGGCCGTTGACTTTGTCCGCTGGGATTTCAACGCGCAGGGTGGCGACGCACTTTGGCTGCTTCTCGACAACAATGTTCATAATAAATGGGACCGACTTCAGCGTCGGGGCGGGCACCCTAGATGAATCCGGCGTCGCTTGTCAAATGAGGCTTGTATTTAATGATCGATCTCAGCTTTCCGTCATGCCCGCCCAGTGCCAGAGCGCCGGATCGATCTCAAAACGCGCGGCCTTAGCGAGAGCTTCGGCGTCCGCATCTTCGTGGAGGACGGCGAAAACCGTGGACCCGGACCCGCTCATCAGGGCGGCGGCGGTTTCTTGGCGGGTGAGAAGCCACTCCTTCAGCTCGGCGAGGAACTGGTGTTTTTCGAAAACCGGGCGCTCCAGATCGTTCACCAGTGAAACCCCGGAAACCGTCTGCTCTCCATAGGAAACACCCGGCAGCTCGCGTGAATCCTTCCAGCGTCTGTAGGCATCCGGCGTGGAAACTCCGAACGACGGCTTGAGCAGCAGCACCCGCAGCACGGGAGGCGAGGGGACTTGCTCCAGTTTTTCCCCACGCCCGGTGCAGCGGACAGCACCGGATGCCATGAAAAACGGGATGTCGGAACCGAGCATTGCCGCCAAGTCCCGTAACGGATCCACCGCCAGAGCGTAGCCGTGGAGCTGGTTCAGCCCGAGCAACGTCGTCGCCGCATCGCTGCTGCCGCCGCCAAGGCCGGCTCCGTGAGGGACGACTTTCTTGAGAGAGACCGAATACTTGCAGGAAATGCCGGTGGCCGTTTCATACGCTCTCACGGCTTTCACGACGAGATTTCCCTCGTCACCGGGCACACTCGGATCATCGCATTGAAACGAAAATCCGCGGCTTTCCCGGAACTCGATCTGATCCGCCAATCCCGGCAATTTCACCATCAGCGTGTCGATTTCATGAAATCCATCTTCCCGCCGTGCCAACACGCGCAGGGATAGGTTCAGTTTGGCAGGGGCGTGCAGGGTCAGGGTGCTCATAATTCACGGACAATCAGCGCCATCATGCGGCCGGTTTTTCCCAACTCGCGGCGGTAACTGTAAAAACTATCCAAATCCGCCGCAGTATTCAGCCCGCTATCGAGGAAATTCCCGATCCCCGCGTGACCCGCCTGTTCGCCGATCAGCCCGGCGAAATCCACGTCGTAGTCCGGCACGCGGATGCACGGTCCCAGCACCGCGACGATGTCTTCCGGCTTCGTGCCGAAATTCCGGCCCATTTCCGCCAGTGCCGTTTCGAAAATATTTCCCTCCGTTCCCTTTTTGCCGGAATGCAGAAGTCCGATCACTCCCGTCTTTTTATCCGCCAGCCAGATCGGCCCGCAGTCCGCCACGTAAATCGCCAGCACCACTCCCGGCTCGATTGTGATCAATCCATCAACGCCCGGCACCACCGGCATTCCGTCTGGCGCGGTGATTTGGGAGGCACCCGGCACCACGGCGACCGATGTTCCGTGCACCTGCTCCGCCCGCCACCACTCTGCAGCGGCGCCCGCAAAATCCGAAACCGCTGCGGCATGATGCGCCTTCAGCAAATTCATCGCTTCATCCCGATCTCCGGTAATCGGCAGATCCGGCACGCGACCGACCCATCCGGCACGCACGCCGGGGATCGCATTCAAGATATCCAGAAAGGGGAACGCCTCCGTCACCCGGGGACGGTAACGGAGGCGCTTAGGATTCGCCAAGCTGGATTATTGTTCAGTGACGGATACCCGGTTCACGCGATCGCACGACCTTGAATGGCGCGCTTGGTGTGTTCCACAGTCTCCGCTTGGTCTTCATCCATTCCTGCTAGGATACCGGCTAGATCGTTCGCGATTTCATTGCGCATCTTAGCAACGAGTTCGATACCCTTTGCGGTGATGCGGACCATGATTTTGCGGCGGTCTTCGGCGGCGTGCATGCGCTCAACGTAGGACAGTTTCTCCAACCGATCGACGAGGCCGGTAGCGGCGGCTGTCGAGTGGCCCATCTTTTTCGCAATGTCGGACATCGTGAGATATTCTTCGCTGGATAGGTAGGTGAGGAGGAAGAACTGCGGGAACGAAATGTTCCCTTTGTTGAGTTCTGTTGACAGGTTCAGGATGCAGCTTCGTTGTGTGAAGAGTACGAAGTCAGCAAGACGGTCCGCGTCGGCTTTCACCGAAGCGCCCGAGGCGTTCATTGTTTTCATTATGGCTGGTTGTAGTGTTCATGTTTCGGGACATGTAAGGGGGCACAGCCATTGCGAAAGAGAAGCTACCCGGTTTCCCGGATAATAATCAACTCTAAAACTAAATTTTTACGGCTGTGCCTGATTGCTCAAGCGGGACTTTTTGAAAATACATATATCCAAGAGGTTTTGGAAGGAAAGAATTCCTGAAAAGTTAATTATTTTTTTGAACATTTTCAGATGGCGCTGTTTGTTGATGTTCAGGGGTTTCGGGAGTTATTAACAATGGCGTTGGCTTCGGAACGTGGCGCGAATAGACGGCGTCACCCACCTCGACGAGACCGGATTGGAGGTCGGCAGCGGCGAATTCTCCCAGTGATTCACCCGTCGCGAGCAGGTTCGCCGTGCGATCGTCCGGCCCACGCGTGGTGAGGATCGCGCCAGTGTCGACGGTCCATTTCCCGTAACTCTGAATCAACACAAAGCGTTTATCGTGAGGGATTGACGCGATGCGACCTACCAGCTTTGGAGCCTCTGGCTTTTCCTTGGGAGCCTCCTCTTTTTTCTCGACGGGCTTCTTGATTTTGAAGGCAGCGCACGATGGATTGCAAAGTGCGATCAACGCGATGATCAGAATGGTGGAAATCGCTTTCATGGTCGGAGTCTGCCTCTCTTTTGCCAGAATGAAACTTGCGATTTCAAGTCGGCAGCAACCGGATTTCGTCAGCTTGGAGCAAGCGCTCCAAGCCGTTCTCGGTGCGAAGCAACAGTTCGCCGCCGGGCGCGATGCCATCGATCACGCCGGTTTTCGAACCGTTGGAAGTGAGCAGCGAAACACGGTTCCCCGTCAGCACACAGCGGAGCCTTACGGCGGAGAGCAGTTCCTCGAAGCCATCGCCGATCTGATTCCGTCGTAGGGAAAAACGCCGGATGATCGCCGCAAGCACCTCGGGCAGGGAAAACATCCGGCCCGTCTCGATCATCAGCGATGTGGCGATTTCCGCGACTTCTTCGGGAAACTCCGCAGTTTTCACGTTGATGCCGATCCCAACGATAGCGAAATCCGATCCCGCCTCCACCAGGATGCCCGCGACCTTGAGCTGGCGTATCCACACATCGTTCGGCCATTTGATCCCGGCTTGAAGCCCGAACGACTCCACCGCTTCCGCCACCGCCAGGCCTGCGGCAAGCGCGAGCCTTGGCCACAGTGCTTTGGGCTCGCTCGGACGCAGCAACACGGAAAATGCCAACGACTCCCCCTGGGGCGAAAACCACGCCGCTCCCCGCCTTCCTCGCCCTGCGGTCTGGCGCTCAGCCAGCACGATCAATCCCTCCGCCGCGCCCGCTTGTGCGAGGGCACGGGCCTCGTCGTTCGTCGATCCCACGCTCTCGCGGATCAGCAGGCGGAACGGCTCGGGCAGATCTCCGGAAATGATGGTGAAATCCTCGGCCATGAAAATTCAGTTTTCGAGGGGTGTGAAATCGAGCCCGATGTCCAGCGCCGGAGCCGAATGTGTCAGCGCGCCCACGGAAACGAAATCGACTCCCGTTTTCGCGATTTCCCGTAACGTATCCAGCGTCACTCCTCCGCTCGCCTCAAGCTGTGGCTTTGTGCGGTCACCGCGTGCGGCCACCGCTTCGACAAGATCTCGCGGAGTCATGTTGTCCAACAGAATGTAATCCACGCCTTCCAGTCCCAGAAACGCACGCACCTGATCGAGGTTGTCCGCTTCCAACTCCACTTCCACGTCGGGCATTTCCTCCCTGAGCTGTTGGATGGCTTTTTGAAGCGCCTCCACTCCACCTTCGGCGACGAGATGGTTGTCCTTCACCATTGCCCGGTCGTAGAGCCCGAGCCGGTGGTTCGTGCCGCCACCGTCGACCACCGCTTTTTTTTCCAACAGCCGGTAACCGGGAGTCGTCTTGCGGGTGTCGAGGATTTGCGCCCGGGTCCCTTTTACCTGCTCCACATACTGGGCTGTCAGGCTGGCCACGCCGCTCAGTCGTTGCAGGAAATTCAATGCCGTGCGCTCCGCTGTCAAAATCGAGCGGGCGGAACCTTCCACCCGGATCAGCAGCGCACCCTGGCTCACCCTGCTTCCATCAGGAATCAGTACCTCCACCTCCAGATCCAGATCGACCTTCGAAAAAACCCGCGCGGCAAGTTCCACTCCGGAAACCACACCGTCCCTGCGCACCGCAACGAACGCGCAGGCACGGCGTTCCTTCGGGATGAAAAAGAGGGAAGTAACGTCGCCTGAACCGATATCCTCGGCGAGAGCCAGTTCGATCAGGGCTGCGGAGTTGTCTTGCATCTGGGGTCAGTGGAAGGTCTCTCCCTCCGCATGTCAATAGGTTGTCGCGGGCGGAGTTCTGGAAAGAAAAGCTCGCATCCGGCCGTTTCCACACAGACCCTAACCAGGTCAACCCATGCACAATCCTCCCGAAGGCGGGCATCATGAACCGGGTCGCGGCGAGGCAGTCGTGTTCTATTTGAAAACCCGTCTGCTCATCGCACGCCGCTGGTGGCGGGAGCGGGGAAATCCGGTGCCGCTTCATCCCCGGAGCGGGCGCTTGGTGAAATCCTCCGTCGCTGCCGAAATCAAGGCTCCCTTGTGGACCCAGATCACCGAAGCCGAGTTTCCCCTCACTGCGGGAAAGGTGCAGAATCTCCGCGCCGCGTGTCTGAATCTTGATGGCATCGAAGTCCCTGCGGGAGAAATTTTCAGCTTCTGGAAACAGCTCGGCCGCACCACGCGCGGGAAGGGGTTCACCGAGGGCCGCGAACTGCGCTCCGGCTGCATGGTGCCGAATCTCGGCGGCGGGCTTTGCCAACTCTCCGGACTCATTCACGCCGCGGCGCTCGAAGCCGGGCTCGGCGTGGTGGAAAGCCACACCCACTCCCGCAGTCTGCCGGGCACGCCGCTGGTGCCCGAGCGCGATGCCACGGTTTTCTGGAACTACGTCGACCTCCGCTTCTCCGCTCCCTTCGACTGGCGGCTCGAATGCCGCCTAACCGCCACTAATCTGATCGTTTCCATTCGTGCCGCAGACCGCGTGGTTTCCCATCCGAAATCACCGAAAATCGAAATCACCGGCAGCCCTGTCCGTGCTGATGCCGATGGCGACTGCCTGACCTGCGGCGTCACCTCATGTTTCCGTCATCCCTCTGCGGTCACCCACCACGCCGCCGCTTCCGGCCACACTGCGTGGCTGTTGGACGGACGCTTGCCGGAGTTCAATGCCTGGTGCCTGCGCCACGCCCACGACGGCGACCGCTGGTTCGCTCCGCTTGATGGACAGCGTTGGAAAAAAGCCAACTACGCCTGGAAATTTCCTGCCGGAGCCCATGTCTATCAGGCGACTCTTGAGACCCTGAAACGCTCGTGGCGCCAGCGCCGCCTCCCTACCCAGGGAGCCATCCGCCAGCAATTCCTGCTCGATGCCCAACGCTGCCTCGCCGAAAACTACGCCCGTCAACTGGATCCGAAAGCCCGTCACCTTGTCGTTTCCCAAACCCTGCTGCCCCACCTCTGGCTCGGTGGTCATCTCGGCGGCCGGACCTTCGACGTGCTCGTCCAACGCTGGCCGCTATCAGAACTCCAAGCACGCCTCGATACCGCCGCGAAATTGCATCCCGCCTCCGACACGCTCGCCGATTTTCGCGCCGATCCGTTGCTCGTCGACGCGGAGAAACAAGCCCTCGCTGCCGCTGCCCGACTTGTCACACCGCACCGGCGGATCGCAGAATCCTTCGGCTCGCGCGCCATTCTGTTGGATTGGGAAATGCCCCCAGCACTTCCGACCTCCACGCCATCCACTCCCCGCTGGTTTTTCCCGGCTTCGGCACTCGGACGGAAGGGGATTCACGAACTCGCCGCCGCGCTGGATGGAAGTGATCACGAACTGCTTATCCTCGGCGGAGCTCGCGAAGGCTCGTCCGATCCTCTTGCATCGATCAACCATCGCCGTGCCACCGTTTCCGAACTCGCAAACTGCACCGCACTCGTCCTGCCCGCATGGATCGAGCACGAACCCCGGCTGGCGCTGCGCGCCCTCGCATCTGGCATTCCAGTGATCGCCAGCAAGGCCTGCGGACTACCGCTCCATCCGTTGTTGGTGGAGATCGACGCTGGCGATGTGGATGCTTTGAAAAACGCCATGCAGAAGCTCGCCTCGCCTGCAATGGACTCCGCCGTTGCGTGACGATCACTTGAGTTCGGCGATGAACTTCCGGTCCTTCATCCACTCCTGGAAGCGCACGATCCATTGATCCACCGGCGAGTTCCTTGCCGGACGATAGCCGAAGCCGTGACCGCCGCCCGCGTAGAGATGCAGCTCCACGGGCACGCCTGCGGTTTTGAAATCCAGATAGACCTTGAGCAGACCTTCCGAAATATCCTTCCGATCATTCGACGAAGCTGCGAGAAACGCCGGCGGCGAATCTTTGAACGGCACGATGCGCGACGAACGGCCCGGATAGATCAACGCCTGGAAATCCGGCCGATCCGAAAATTTCTCCAGCGGCTCGACGGCATCCGGTTTCGCCGCATCGAAATTCATACTCCCGATCGAACAGACCTCGCCACCCGCAGAGAATCCCATCACCCCGACCGCTGCCGGATTGATATTCCACTCCGCCGCACGGCTCCGGACGAGGCGGATCGCCCGGTGAAGATCCGCGACGGCATCGCCATCGACGGTGTAGGTGGAGCCGGGTTCCTCAGCGAGACGGTTCTTTAATACGAATGCGGCAATACCACGTTGTGCGAGCCATTCCGCCACGTTGCTGCCTTCGTGGGTGACGCAGAGCAGCTTGTGCCCGCCGCCGGGAGCGATGATGACGGCGGCGCCTGTCGATGATTCCTTCGAGGGCAGATAGGGCGTGATGCTGGGTTTGTGGATATTGGAAACCGACAGCTCGCCGCTGGCGGATTTCGTCACGATTTCGTCGCCGGTTTTGCCTTCGGAGCCGGGTGCGCCGGCGGGCCAGAGGAGGATGGGGGATTCCGCCGCTAACAAAAGCGAGGCGGACGACAACAGGATGAGCAGGGTTTTCATGGATAGGTGGAGGGATCAAACGCCGGAAAGTCGTCCGGTGCTGTCGCCGAAGCGGTCGAGCGAGGAAACTCCCATGTGGTCGAGCATGTTCAGATAGAGATTGCACATCGGGGTGGCCTTGGTCTGCACGTATTGTCCGGCATTGAGGCGGCCGCCGCCGTTTCCGGCGACGACGACCGGCAGGTTAGCGTGGGTGTGGCGGTTTCCATCTGAATTTCCGCAGCCGTAAACGATCATCGAGTTGTGCAGCACCGAGTTTCCATCAGAATCCTTTTTCGATTCCAGCAGGGTGAGGAATTCCGCCAGACGGCTGACGTAGAAGCGGTCGATCTGCGCGACTTTCTGGATCAGGTCCTTCTCGTCGCGATGGTGGGAAAGCGAGTGATGGCCCTCCGAGATGCCGATTTCCGAAAACGAGCGGTTGCTGCCGTCATGGGCGAGCAACAACGACGCGATGCGGGTGGAATCGGTTTCGAAAGCGAGTGCCATCATCTGGAACATGATGTCGATGTAGTCGTCGTAGGCTGCGGGAATTCCTTCCGGTGTGTCCATCGCGGGATCGGGAGTGTTGGTGAATCGCTCGGCAGTGACGATGCGCTGCTCGATCTCGCGCACGCCGGTCAGATACTCGTCCATCTTTGCCTTGTCGCGATGGGTCAGGCCGCCTTCGACCTTTTTCGCGTCGTCCATCACGAAGTCGAGGATGGAGCGTTGCTGGGCCCTGCGCTGGATGAGGCTGGCCGCGCGGACGCCACGGTTTCCGGCTCCGAACAAGCGCTCGAAAACGAGTCGCGGATTCGACTCCGGCGACAAGGGCGAGGTCGGCGAGCGCCAGGCGAGGTTGGATTCGTAGGCGCACGAGTAACCCGAATCGCAACTGCCCGATTTGCGGCCTTGGTCGCACGAGAGTTCGAGCGAGGCGAAGCGCGTTTGCTGGCCGATGTGCTGGGCCGCGATCTGGTCCACGGAAACGCCCGCGTAAATGTCACTGCCGGCCGTTTTTTTCACCCGCACGCCGGTGAGGAAAGTGCCGTTGGCGCGGGCGTGGTCGCCGGCACCGTCGTTTCCGGCGTTGGCGTTCAGGTGTTCCAGACCGGAGACCACCTGAATGCGTTTCTTGAGAGGATCGAGTGGCGAGAGCGTGTTTCCGAAAGCGAAGTCACGACCGCTGCCGGTGGGCGTCCACTGGCCCGGGATGGCTCCGTTAGGGAAGTAGATGAAGGCCATCCGCAGCGGCGCGCCGGTGGCGGTGGTCGCAAAAGCGGATGGTCCGGCTGCTTCGGCGGCGAACGCGCGGCCGGCGGGTAGGAACGATTCGAGGGCGGGAAGCGCAAGGCAGGCTCCGAGCCCGCGGATGAAGCGGCGGCGGTTCACGGGGATGGTTCTCATGGCGTGTTGCGGTGACGTTGTTGAAAGGCGGGGGATTCGATGATCCCGTAGATCAGGCTGGAAAATTTTCCATCGGTTTGTTCGAGACGGTCGACGATGCCGTCCACCGTGGTGATGTCGCACGGCTCCGGGCCACGGCCGAGGGCGTAGGTCATCAGCTTGGCGGTGAGGCAGTAGTAGAAATCGCGGTGGCGGGTGGTCGCTAACAGTTTTTTCAAATCCTTCACGTTGGCGAACTTCTCACCGGTGATGAGCTGCCCTTCGACAGGTGGGAGCGGCTGGCCGCGCTCCTTGTCGCGCCAGGAACCCATCGCATTGAAATTTTCCAAAGCGAGTCCTAGCGGGTCCATCCGGTTGTGGCAGGAAGAGCAAAGCGGCTGTTCGCGGTGCAGGGCGAGCGCCTCGCGCAACGTGCGGTCGTTGCCATCGTGGTTTTTCTCGGAGGCTTCGAGCGAAGGCACGTTGGCGGGCGGCGGCGGCGGGGGAGTGCCGAGGATGTTGTCCAGAATGAAGAGTCCGCGTTTGACCGGTGAAGTCCGGGTGGGGTTGGAGGTCACGGCGAGCAGCGTGCCCATGGTGATGACTCCGCCGCGCGGACTGTCGGGCGGCAGTTTCACGAGGCGCATCTGGTCTCCCTGCACGCCGGGAATGCCGTAGTGATTGGCGAGCTCCTCGTTGAGGAAGGTCTGGTCGGTATCGATCAGCTCGCGGACGCTGCGGTCCTCGCGCATGAGATAGCGGAAAAGCATCTCCGTTTCACGACGCATGGCGGTGCGGAGTTGTGCGCTGAACTCGACGCGCTTCTTTCCCTTGAAGAGGGCCCGCAGTGTGGCCAGTTGCTCGCGGAGGGACGCTTCCTTCGTGGAATCATGGGCTTTCACCGCCGCGTCGATCTCGCGGTTGAGGCGTTGGAAATTCTCGAACCTCTGCTGCATCTCCTTTTCCTGCCCGGCGTCGCGCGCCTGCACGGTGCGGGCATCGATGCTGATGCTCTCCACATCGCGGGTCTGCAACCATTGGCCGGCGAAATTTTTCACCAGCTGGTCGGAGCGCTCGTCCTCCATCATGCGTTTGATCTGAGCTGGCAGGTTCTTCCGCAACTCGCTGCGTTCGGCGAGTTGATAGAGTTCGTTGTCCGGCATGGTGGACCAGAGGAAATAAGATAGACGGGAGGCGAGCGCGTATTCGTCGAGCAGAGGATGGGCGAGGGGATCGCTTTCCGGCAGAGTGTCCTCCATGCGGAAAAGGAAACGCGGCGAGGCGAGCACGGCGGTCATCGCGCGGGCGATGCCGGATTCAAACGTGCCGCCGGGAATGGTCTCGGATTCTGCCGCGAGCGAGGCAAGGCGTTTGACCGTCGCATCGTCCACCGGTCGGCGGAAGGCACGGCTGGTGAAGCGGCGCAGGATTTCTTCGGCGTATTTTCCGCGCCCGGTCGCGTCTGCCGGAACATCGTCGCGGGTGAAAAAGCGTTCGTAATTCGGCGGATGCGCCGCGAACTCAGGCTCCAGCGGCCCTTGCAGCGTCGCTCCGCCGAAACTCAGCGAGACCGACGGCGGACCGTCGCCGGGCTTTTCCTCAGGGATCTTGTCCTTGCCCACCAGCGGCTTGAGGACGAGTTGCAGCGGATGTTTTCCCGCGTCCCATTTTACTTCGACGGAAGATCCCAGTTTCAGCGAGTCCTGCCATTTCAACTCCTGCTGCATGGCCTGCTTGCCGTCGACGATCCAGGTCGCTTCCGCGCGGCCGGGATCATAGGCGAAAGAGCCGCGGACGGTGGCATCGAGCTCGATCCGATAGGTGCCCGGGCGCTTGATGTTGATTTCAGCAGTTAGGTCGGCGGGATCGTAGAGCGAGAGTCTGAGATCGTTGTCCTGTTTGTTGTTGGTGAACGCACCTGGCCCGATCCTGCGCTCCGGAGTGATGCGGCTGCGCAGGGGCACGGCCTTGGTGACGATGGTCTCCGCCGCCTGCATGTATTTTTCCAACAGAAGTGGCGAGGTGGTCAGGACGTCGCCGATCGTGTCGAAACCGTAGCCGGTATCGTCCGCGGGGAATTCCTCCGCGGTCCGGAACTCGATGCCCATCAGATCGCGGATGGTGTTCTGGTATTCGACACGGTTGAGGCGGCGGAGCGTCACGCGGCCGGGATCGGGGTGGGCGGGGTCCAGTTTGAGCGCGCCCCATTTGATCCAGTTTTCCAAAGTGGCGACCTCCTCCGCAGTCAGGCGCTTTTTCCTGGCGGGCGGCATCATGTCGCTGCGGACGTTTTTCAGGACGTGGACCCAGAGATCGCTCTGGGCGGCCAGTGCCTCGGGCGTGTCGAAGGTGTCGAAACTGACCTTGCCCTTGTTTTCTCCGTCGCCGTGGCAGTCGTAGCAATGGTCCTCTAGAATCGGCAGAACGTCCTTGGTGAAATCCGGCACGGCGGCATTCGCGAGGGGCATCGCGGCGAGGCAGAGCAAGGCGAGAACCCGCCTGTTCAGGGATGGAAACGAAAATGGCATCGGGAGACGTAGGGAAAGCGGCTTAACATGGCGTCGAACAGGCCGGGCGCAATTGCACGATTGTTCACTCCAGTCCCTCCCGCTTACGTCCCCTCAAAACCGATTGTTGCGCCAAACGTTGCGGCGGACGGGAAAAATCAACCCGCTCATCCGGCTCAGCCGTGGGTCCGGAATGCCGGTGCCGGATTGACCGCCGTCTGCGATGAAGCCGCAGGTGGTGTCCAGCCCGATGGCGAGGGTCGATCCAGATAATCCACCGGATCCACGTCGTTCGGCATCTCCATGGCATTCCTCAATTCGTAGAGGATGAAACTGACCGCCGCGATGGAGGAGCATCCAAAGAACGCTGCGATCTGCCAGCCTGTTTCGGTCGAAAGCTCCATGAGGCTCATCAGGGCAAGGGTGATTGCTCCGGTCCATGCGAGGCACGAGACAGCCACTACAGCCGACGCCGCCAGAGATGGAGAGGATATTTTCATCACCTATAAAGTAATCACAGCGTGCGAAATGTTCAAGATTGGGAAAATTAATTTCCCAGTCTGTCGGGACGGATACCGTTGCCGGATCTAAGAAACGCCAAGCATTTGACCCGCACGTCACCAAAAACCGCTTGAAAAATCTTGACCCGAACAGGGTGGGAAAGAGTCCTTCATGGACCATGAAACTTTCCGCCGTCGTTACATTTTGCGTCGCCATCGTAGTTTCCCGTAGCACGGCGGGACCGCAGACGGTCGTCGCCATCCAGGCGCTCGGCGCGGTCAAAGCAGAGGATATCTCCTGTGTGAAGACGGGGATCGAGGCGCTCTATGCGGTGAAGGTGGAGGTCCTGCCGGAAAAGCCACTGCCCAAGGCCGCGTTTTACCCACCGCGCGAACGTTACAAGGCGGACAAACTGCTGGGTTTTCTAGCAGATGATTCGCCGGCAGAGGTGACGAAGGTCGTCGGGCTGACGGCTCAGGATGTTTCTACCTCCAAGGGCGAGATCGCGGATTGGGGAATTTTCGGTCTCGGCCAGTTGGGTGGGCGGGCTTGCGTCGTTTCCACGTTCCGCCTCCGGGCGGGGAAAGCCGGAACGAAGACTTTTCAAGCGCGGTTGGTGAAGGTGGTGAATCACGAACTCGGGCACACGTTCGGGCTCGATCATTGCCCGGCAGTCGGCTGCTTCATGCAGGATGCCGGTGGGAAAATCGCCACCGTCGATGGAGAATCCGGCAAGCCTTGCGCGGACTGCGCGGCCCGATTGCCACTGCTGAAATAAACGTCGTTAGTCGCCGATCACGCTGACCGCAATCTCCCGCCGGTGCGGATCGCGACGGTGCTCAAAGAGGAAAATTCCCTGCCAGGTGCCGAGCGTCATGCAGCCGTTCATGATCGGAATAACCTCGCTGGTGCGGGTGAGCGCCATGCGGATGTGACTCGGCATGTCGTCCGGACCTTCCTGCGTATGGACGAACCACGGCGTGTTTTCCGGAACGAGTTTTTCGAAAAACAGCTCCAGGTCGCGGCGTGCGCTGGGATCGGCGTTTTCCATGATCACGAGACTGGCGCTGGTGTGACGGACGAAGACGGTGACGGTGCCGTTTTGGATCCCGGAGCGCGAGACGATGGCCGCGATCTCGCGCGTGATCTCGGTGGTCCCTTTGCCGTGAGTTCTGATGGAGAATGATTCGGTGTGGCTGGCCATGGCGGTGTTTTAGAAATGTCCGCCGAGCACCCATTTGCCGTGGGCGGTGCCTTTTTCCATCGCGGCGTGGGCTTCACGGAGATTTGCGGCGGAGATGGAACCGAAGGTGCGGGTGTGGATTTTGGGGAAGGTTCCCGCGTCGCAGCGTTTGGCGACTTCCGCGAGGATCCCGCCCTGCCGGTGCATGTCCGGCGTCCTGAAGCGCGAGCGGGCCGGCATGTATTCCCAGACGATGCGCGGGCTTTTGAGGCGGAGGGGATTGCCGATATTCACCGGGTTCGCCGTCTCGACGATCAGCCCGAGCGTGCCGAGCGTTGCTAACAAATCGGCGGTGGTTTCCCAATACGCTTCCGTGTCGAAGAGGTTCGCGATGTAGGGAAATTCCGAAAAACCCAGCGCCTCGGCCTGCGGGCGCAACGGCTCGCGGTGGTTGAGGATGTGTTTCGCTCCGAGGGATTCGCACCATGCGCGGGTCTGGGGGCGCGAGGCAGTGACGACGACTTCCAGCCCCGCCGACAACGCCAGCGGAATGACTGCGGAGCCGACTCCTCCCGCGCCATTGATGACGAGCAGCGCCTTTCCGGCGTCCGCACCGTTAGGATCGATGCACATGCGCTCGAACAATAATTCCCAAGCGGTCAGCAGGACGAGCGGAAGTGCCGCGCTTTCCTCGAAGGTCCATGTTGCAGGTTTTTTCGCGACGAGCCGGTAATCCACCGCATGAAATTCCGCGTTGCTGCCTGAGCGGGTCACATCTCCCGAGTAGTAAACCTCGTCGTCGATAGAGAAGCCCGCCGCTTCCGACCCGATGGCAGCGACGACGCCTGCCGCATCGAATCCAAGAACGCGAGGTGGATCATGCGGACCGTCTGCTAACAATTTTCGCACCTTGGTATCCACCGGATTCACGGACACCGCCTTGATGGCGACGATGAGATCGGTCGTGCCCGGGGTGGGCAGCGGGGTTTCGAATTCAACCAACGAGTCCGGATTTGAAACAGGGAGAAACTGGCGTGCGCCGATGGCTTTCATGCCGCAATTCAACGGCACGACGCCGCGTCATGGCAACAAGGGTTTTAGCCCGATCCAATCGCTTCCCCAAGTGATGATCCACGGCAGCGTCAGCAGGCTGAGCACGGTGGTGGCGATCACGATTTGCACCGCGATGGCCGGGCGGCCGCCGTAGATCCGGGAGAGGATGATCGAAGTCATGCCGGCGGGCATGGCGGCTTGGACGACCATCACCTGCCGGAGTTCCGTGGAAATCGGCAGGTATTTCGCGACGGCGAGAATGGCGAACGGAGCCAGCACCAGCCGGACGAGAGAGGAGCCGATCACGATTTTCCAAGTCGGTCTCTCTGCTCCCACCAGATCGATCATCGTGCAGCCGGTGATCAGGATCGCGACGGGAAACGCGCCGACGCCGATCATCGAGATCGCCTTGCGGACCGGACCGGTGATCTGATCGTCCCAACCGAACGCAACCAGCAGCAGCCCGGTCGTTACCGCGAAGATCGGCCCGTTCAAAAGCCTGCGCCAGTTGAACCCGCGCTCGCCGCTCATCATCATCACGCCCACCGACCACATCGCGGATTCCACGCCGATGTTGTGCACGAAAAGCATTGCCAGTGCGCTGCCACCCCACAGGCTTTCCACCACCGGAGCGGCGGTGTAGCCGAAATTCTGGCAACCGGATGCCAGCGCGAAAGTCCGCATGCCGCTGCCGCGTTCGAGTCCGATCAAGCGGGCGACCACGAATCCGATCAAGGTTCCCACAGCGATCATCGCGAATCCTAGCAAAAGCGCGGAGCCCACTGCCGCACCGCTTTTCAAAACCTCGCTGCCGAGAATTTTGTCGAGGATGAAACAAGGGAGCATCACCGAGAACACCACCCGCATCACCCCCTCGTCGTGTTCCTTCCTGATGACGCCGATCCTTCGCAGCACGGCTCCAGCCACGATCAATAGATAAACCGGCAGGACCGATGCGCCAACAGCAGCGGGAGAAATCACGGCGAGAGGGTTTCGGCCAACCCCGGTGCGTGCAAGTGTCAATTTCGCCAAAGTGCGCTGGCATCCGTCTGATAGCCAACGACTCTAGAAAGTGTCACAATCCTTTAGATTTCTTGACAAATCCTTGGATTCAAGGGATTTCTACGCCCAGCAAAGTGGCGAAACGAAAAATGGTAGGCGTGAAACTGACGCGCTTGGAGGCCCGTACCCGGGCCCTCCAAGGGGCGAGTCGCGTCGGTTTCGTGATGTTTTGCATGGCGATCGGCTTCGTCGTCGTCGCCACCGCCGTTCCGCAACGCCG
>JBDSNC010000224.1:0-4806 GCA_039915545.1 Luteolibacter sp. | reverse complement strand
TATAACAAAACGGGTGACTGTTAATCACTAGGTCCGTTGTTCGATCCCACGCGCCGGAGCCATATAAAGGCCTGAATCTTAACAGATTCGGGCCTTTTCCATTTAATGGATTTTGGCCGGGGAGCATAATTGGGTAGCAAAAGAGCGCGATTTTGCATGGTGATTCCGGGGTTTGAAGGGGCGCGCACAAAAAAGAGCCGCGGAGCTTTGATCCGAGACTGTCAAACCGGCTTCTCGCGTGAGCCACGGCGGTAGGAAGCGGGAGGGACGCCGACTGAGGCGCGGAAATTCACGGTCAGGCGTTCATTGCTCTGATAGCCGCAGCGCTCGGCGATGGCGGACACCGGCAGATCGCTGGTGGTGAGCAGGTTTTTCGCCCGTTCGATGCGCTCGTGCTGGATCATGGCATGCGGGGAGCGGCCGAGCGAGGTTTGGAAACGGCGTTCGAGCACGCGCCGCGAGACTCCTATTTTTGTCGCCCATTCCTCGACCGAGACAATCGTGGAAATTTGCTCCACAAGGTACTGCATCGCCTTGCGGACCAATGGATCACCCACCGCTTCGTAAGAGCTTGATCCACGGACGACGATCTCCAGCGGCTGCACGAGCACCGGCTGGGTTGGCAAATTTCCCGCCCAGATCGCCTCGATCATCTGCACGGTTTCCGCCGCGAGCTGCCGCCACGGCAGGCGGATGCTGGAGAGGGCGGGGCGGGCCATTTCGCAGACGGTTTCATCGTCGTTGGCGGAAATCACTCCGGCAGCGAAGGGGACTTCCAGACCGGCCTGCGCGGCGGCTTCGAGGATGTGCCGGCCGGTGGGATCGTGGGCGGTGAAAATTCCTAACGGTTTGGCCTGTCCCGCGAGCCAGCCGACCAGATCCTCGTCGGGGTCGCGCCAGTATTCGTCATATTGCCGCCAGTCGCGGAACTCCTCCCAATAGACCGGCACGTCGCCGACCACCGAGCGGAAGCCTTCGAGCCGCTGTTTGGCATAGTGCGCGTCGCCGCGGCCGACGAATGCGAAATTCTGATAGCCACGGGCGACAAGGTGCTCGCCGGCCAGCCTTCCAATTGCCACATCGTCCACGTCGACGCTGAAAGCACCCGCCACCGCCTGATCCGAAGGCACCAGGATCACCGGACAACCCAGCTCCAACAACGATTCAGTGAGTCCGGGTAGCCATTCGGTGACGATGGCTCCCGGTTTCCATTCCCGCAGACTGGCGAGCAGGAGTTCCGGTTGTCGATAGAGATCGATGATCCAGAAATCGATGCCCATTCCGGCGAACGGCGCGAGGCCCGGAGTGAGCCGCCGCACGTTGACGGAGGACTGGACGACGGCGATGCGTCGGTTGGGTTCGGGTTTGAGGTGTCGCATTTCATCAAGAAGCTACCGGAATTTGCGGTAGCGATGCCAGAGGATTCTCAGATAGCTTGCAGGAAATCGCGCCGGTTGCGCGTTCTTTTGATTCAACCCATCGCTACCCACCATCATGACTAAATTCCCTTGTGACGCCGTCGCCTATGAAGGCCCCGGTTCGAAAAACCCGCTGTCTTTCAAACACTACAACGCGTCCGAAGTCGTCGCTGGCAAGACCATGACCGAGTGGTTCCGCTTCGGCTGCGCCTACTGGCACACGATGCGCGGCACCGGTTCCGATCCGTTCGGCCAAGGCACCGCCGCCCACCCATGGGACGACGGCACCGACTCGGTCGCCAACGCCCAGAACCGCGCGCGTGTGTTCTTCGATTTCATGGAAAAAGTCGGGCTCGACTACTATTGCTTCCACGACCGCGATGTCGCTCCCGAGTGCGCCACGCTTTCTGAGTCGAACAAGGCGCTCGACGCCGTCGCCGATGTGCTGGAGGAAGAGCAGAAGCGCACCGGCAAGAAGCTCCTCTGGGGCACTGCCTGCCTTTTTGTCCACCCGCGCTATCAGCAGGGCGGCGCCACCAGCCCGAACGCGCAGGTTTACGCCTATGCCGCGGGACAGGTGAAAAAGGCGATGGAAGTCACGCACCGCCTTGGTGGCGAGGGCTACACCTTCTGGGGCGGCCGCGAAGGCTACGCAACCCTGCTGAACACCAACATGAAGCGTGAACTCGACCACCTCGCGCGTTTCTTCCACATGGCCGTGGATTACAAGAAGGAAATTGGCTTCAAGGGCCAGTTCTACATCGAGCCTAAACCACAGGAGCCGACCACCCACCAGTATGATTCCGACTCCGCCGCGTGCCTCAATTTCCTCCGCGAATACGATCTGTTGGAACACTTCAAACTGAACATCGAGACGAACCACGCCACCCTCGCCGGTCACACGATGGAGCACGAACTCACCGTCGCTTATGAAGCCGGCGCGCTCGGCAGCATCGACGCGAACATGGGCACGCCGAACGTCGGCTGGGACACCGACCAGTTTCCAACCGATCTCTATCTGACGACCCACACGATGCTCGTGCTCATGAAAATGGGCGGCTTCACCACCGGCGGTCTCAACTTCGATGCCAAGCGCCGCCGCGAGTCGTGGGAGCCCGTCGATCTCGTTCACGCCCACATCGTCGGCATGGACGCCTTCGCCCGTGGCCTCAAGACCGCCGCCGCCATCCGTGCGGACGGCCGCATTGAGGAGTTCATCAAGCAGCGCTACAGCACCTTTGACAGTGGCATCGGCGCGGACGTCGAAGCTGGCAAGACCAGCCTTGCGAGCCTTGAAAAATACGCACTTTCCAACCCCGAACCGATGGTGGCCAGTGGCCGTCAGGAAATGATCGAAGGCTGGTTGAACGAGTTCATCTGAGAAAATTCTTCCTCCCGTTGATTGATGCGGGTGTCTGCTTTGGCGGGCACCCGCATCCTTGCGTACGCGATGCGGAAATGCCACGCTCTGCGCATGGAGAACATTCCCGAACTCTGCCGTGGCCTCGAAACCGTGACGTTCGCGCCGGGCGAGACACTGATGCCGGAGGGCGGGAAAACCGGTTTGCTCTACGTGCTCGCATCCGGCTGCGTGGAGGTGATCAAGGGTGAGACGCCGATCACGGTAATCAACGAGCCCGGTGCGATCTTCGGCGAAATCTCGCTGCTGTTGGACGTGCCTCATCCGGCGTCGGTGGCGGCGGTTGAGTCGACGACCTGCCATGTCATCCGCGGCGGCAAGGACTTCCTGATGGAGAATCCGAGGATGAGTCTGGCGGTGGCCGAGCTGCTGGCAGGCAGGTTGAAAGGCATGATCGCCTATCTGGCGGACCTGAAGGCGCAGTATGCTGATAGGAAAGACCATCTCGGCATGGTGGACGAGCTGCTGCTGGATCTTGCGCACCGCATCCCGCGGCGCTGATAGGTTTTCACCACTCGACCCGCTCCGCGCCTTCAATGGAATGCCACACGGCGTTTTTCGACAACAGGTCTAGCACGATGCGGGTGGGTTCCGGGCCCGGCTGTTTTCCGGCGTTGAAGACCATGCTTTTGCCGAGGCGGGTGTGCCAGCCGCCGTTGGCATAGAACGGCGCGTTGTGGATGTGGCCGCTGAAGACGAAGTCCGGCTGATAGAGGTTGATCCATTCCTTCGCCACCGGGTCGCCGCCGCATTCGGTGCCGGTCCAGGCGATGGGCGTGCCCGACGGCGGATTGTGGTGCAGCCAGATCCACGTGTGCTTCGGTCTGGCGGCGTCCGCCTTGAGCCGTTGTTCGGTTTTTTCGCGGGTGTCCGGACCGTCCCACCATGGACAGACGGTGAAGAGCACGCCATCGCGCTCGTAGCTTTGGTAGTCGGGTTTCAGGTTGGGGGCGTTGAGTTTCTCCATCCAAACGGCGGCACGCTCGCCGTCCGAGAGCGTTTCGTGGATGTCGTGGTTTCCCGATGAGGAAAGCAGCATGCGCTGTGCGGCAAAACGGCGGAGGTATTTTCTAACGATCACCTCCTGCACGTCCAGGTCCACGGGCGAGGCGAGGTCCAGCAGGTCGCCGGCGAGCACCAGCAGATCGTATCCTTCCAGTTGCTCGCCCACCCAGTCGAACTGGCGCAGGGCGTAGTGGAGGTCTGCGGTGGCCAGAATTCGCATGGCCGCACCATGCCCGAAACCGCGGTCCGGGACAACCTTCTTCCAGCCCGCCGTCAGCGCAGCTTGCGGAATTCGCTGGGCGGGAGGCCGAAGACGGCGGTGAAGACGCGCGAGAAATGAAACGGGTCCGCAAATCCGGTTTCCTCGGCCACCTGCTTCACCATGACGCCGGGTTCCCGCAGGCGGCCGGCGGCGTGGTTCATTTTGAGCCTGCGCAGATATTGATAGGGACTCTGGCTGTCGAAGCGGCGGAAGAGCCGGCAGAGGTAGGCGTTGTTGACGTGGCATTCCCCGGCGATTTGGTCGAGCGAGGCCAGCCGCAGGCAGTGCTGTTCGATGTGGCGGCGGCATTGCTGATAGGTGGCGAAGGCGTGGCTGTCGCTGGCTTCCACCGGAGCCCGTGATCCGGCGATGCGCAGGGCGAGGCATTCGAGGAGTTTCGCGCAGAGTTCGGCACTCTCGTTGCGGATCCGCAGGCCTGCTTCGATGAGTTCGTCGAAGAGGGGTTGCAGGGAGTTCGCCGGGAAAACTTCTGAAACACTGCCGGGTGCGAGTCCGCAGGAGCGGAGCAGGGCGGCGGCGTGGGTGCCGGTGAAATCGACGAAGTATTTCACCAGCGGCTCGTCCGGATTCCCGGTGATCTCATGAGGAACGCCGGGACCGTATGAAAACAAGCGGCCGGGTTGCAGTGGAATCGTGCGGCCTTCGAGTTTCAACTCACCGCTTCCACGGGCGACGTATTC